>JAYWFC010000090.1:0-29903 GCA_043778995.1 Aestuariivirga sp. | reverse complement strand
ATGTTCGGCAATATCGCCAAAAGTTGCCTCAAATTCCTCAACACTCAACGCGTTCACATCAGCCAGTTTCATTGGGCTTGTATCCATGCGCCAAGCTTGTCACGTTCTTCTTGCAACATGCCGGTTTTGTTACCCATGGGCATGGCGTGGTTGCGCACGGCTTGGGTTTCAATCTGCTTGGCATAGCGTTTAATGTCGTCAATGGAAGCAAACACTATGCCCTTGGGCGCTTGCTTGATGGTTGCATCCGTTGGATTTGCCGCATGACAGGCAGAACAGCGATTTTTAACAATGGTGAAGGCCTCGTCGTCTGTTACCTTCATGGCCAAGGCCGGGCCTTGGGTTGGCTGGGTTAAAAACAATGCGCCAATCAAGGCCAAGGCGATCACAGGAATTGTCCAGGCAATTTCACCCATCTCATCGCCCACCTCATGACGCAAAAGGAAATGCCGCGCGATGCCACCGCCTAAAACAACAAGCCCCACCAAGGCCCATGCGTGGGCATTGCCGGTGATGATGGCATAGTGATTGCTTGTCATCATAAACAGCACCGGCAAGGTGAGATAAGTATTATGCAGCGAGCGTTGCTTGCCAATTTTGCCATATTTCACGTCTGGCACTTCACCCTTTAAAAGTGATGCGGTGATTTTGCCTTGATTGGGAATGATCACCGCAAACACATTGGCCGCCATTAATGTGCCCACGAATGCGCCGACATGAATGAATGCGCCACGGCCCGAAAACACATGTGAGAAGCCATAGGCAGCAGCGATGATCAACGCGTAGACTGAAAGCGCCAGCCAGCCAGTGTGCCTTCCCAATGGGGATTTGCACAATTGATCATAAATGAACCAACCTGCAAGGAGAGAGCCCACCGAAATGCCAATGGCCTGCCATGAGGTGAGCGCCATGACGGATGGATCAACCAGATAAAGATCAGCCTGACTATAGTATTGAATGATGAGTAGAAGAAAGCCGGTGATCCACGCCAGATACGCTTCCCATTTAAACCATATTAAATTTGGCGGCAGATCGGGCGGGGCAGAGACATATTTTTGCACATGATAGAAACCACCACCATGCACTTCCCACGCTTCGCCCATAACGCCTTGGGGCATGGCTGCTGCCTTGCGCAATGACAAATCAAGGGCCACAAAATAAAATGATGTGCCAATCCACGCGATGCCAGCAACAAGATGGCCCCAGCGCACAAGGATGTTTAGCCATTCAAGAAGGAAGGGATCCATGGATTTGGTTTTAATGCTCTCTCACTTCGTCATCCCCGCCAAGGCGAGGACCCAGCTTTCTCACGCTCGGGCTGGTTGATTAGCGGGATCCCCGCCTTCGCGGGGATGACGGTATAAAAATGTATTGAAGGTAGATGCCCTCATCGCAGCTTTGCGATGAGGGCTGTTTGTTTGTTACTTCGGCAATTGGTCGTCGATGCCTTTAACGTACCAATTCATGCCCAAGATCATGCCATCATCAACTTTGTCCACCACAGTTCCATCTTGCTTGGTGATTTTGCCACCAAATGGATCAAGCTTGCCAGACGTAATATCCGCTGTTGTTGCTGCGGCCATTTTGGCCACATCATCTGGCATGTTGGTGAAGGGTGCTAATTTCACAGTGCCTTCGGCCATGCCATCCCAAGAGGATTGCGTTTTCCAAGAACCATCCATGGCGGCCTTGATGCGGCGCACATAATAAGGGCCCCAGTTATCAAGGTTGGCCGTCAGTTGGGCTTTGGGGCCGAACTTAATTTGATCTGATGATTGACCAAAACCCAGCTTGCCTTGTTCTTCAGCCACAGTGATTGCGGCAGCAGAGTCTGTGTGCTGGGCAATGATGTCAGCACCTTGGCTGAACAGAACTTTCGCAGCGTCACCTTCTTTGCCCGGATCAAACCATGTATTGGCCCAAACAATCTTGATTTTGAAAGCGGGGTTTACCGATTGTGCGCCCAGCATGAACGCATTTATGCCGGCCACAACTTCAGGAATTGGGAATGATGCAATATAGCCAGCAGTGCCGGTTTTTGACATTTTGGCAGCGATTTGGCCCAACACATAACGGCCTTGGTGGAACTTGGCGTTATAGGTTGTGACGTTTGGCGCGGTTTTAAAGCCCGTTGCATGTTCAAACTTTACATCTGGATATTTGGCAGCAACTTCCATCGTTGGCTCCATATAGCCGAATGATGTTGTGAAAATGATTTTGCAACCATCACGGGCCAAACGTTCAATGGCACCTGCGCTATCTGCTTCTGCCACGTTTTCAACATAGACAGTTTCAACCTTGTCGCCCAATTCGGCTTCAACTTGTTTTCTGCCTTCGTTGTGTTGGTATGTCCAACCAAAGTCACCGATAGCACCCAGATAAACCCAGCAGGCTTTATATTTGTCTGCGGCGCTGGCCGAGACTGAGACTGAACCCAAAGCCAAAGCCACCACGGCTGCGGATAAAAATAGTTTTTTCATAAGTCGTTCTCCGTTTGATAGTTCCGTTACACCCATTGTTCTTTTCTTTTTATTTCTTAGTCGAAAAATTCTGATCGCAAAAGTCTACACCTTTTGCGGAATGTTCCGTTATCGATCAGGCACGAATGACTGACCGAGGCAGGTTGGCGTGTTTGCCCGCATTAGCTGCCGATTGCCTGAGATGACCACAAGTGCAGCCACTGTGACAAGATAGGGCAGCGAAGACAAGAGCTGCGATGGAATGCCCCAGGCAAAGGTTTGCACAATATAAGCCAAAATTGAAATTGCGCCGAATAAATATGCGCCCACCAAAAGCCTGCCGGGCAACCAGGTAGCAAACACCACCAAAGCCAAAGCGATCCAGCCGCGGCCCGCTGTCATATTTTCAACCCATTGGGGCGTATAGGCCAGTGAAAGATAGCCCCCCGCCAACCCTGCACAAGCGCCCCCAAACACCACGCAAGCATAGCGCACGGCAATCACCCCAAAGCCCATGGCATGGGCTGAGGCATGATTATCGCCCACCGCGCGGATGACCAAGCCTGCCCTTGTGCGAAACAGCACATAGCTGACCAAGGCCGTTAAAATAAACGAGAAGATGATCAAAATATCAATCCCATGAAAATTGGGCAGGCGCGCAATGGGTTGGCCCACCAAGCTTTCACCGATCAAGGCTGAAAGGCCCAAGCCCAAAAGCGTTATGGCAAGGCCCGTTGCAACTTGGTTTGCCAGAAGCGTTAAAGTTAAGAACCCAAACAACAGCGCCATGAACACGCCGCCGAAAATGGATGCCACGATGCCCAGATAAGGATTGCCCGTGGCATAGGCAGCGCCAAAGCCGCACACAGCGCCCATGACCATCATGCCTTCAACACCCAGATTGAGAACGCCGGAACGTTCCACCACCAGTTCCCCCAAGCCCGCAATCAACAAGGGTGTGGACGCGGTGATGATGGTGATGGCGATTGCTAAAAACTGATCCATTATTTTTTTGCTCTTAATTTGATACGATACAAAATCAGCGTATCGCAGGCCAAAACGAAAAACAGCAAAACGCCTTGAAACACTTTGGCAATTTTGTCAGGAATATGGAGCGTTGCCTGTGCCGCCTCGCCGCCAATGAATGTGATGGCCAAAAGCAGGCCAGCGATGATGGAACCGATTGGATTAAGCCTTCCCAAAAAAGCCACGATGATGGCAACAAAGCCATAGTTCGGCTCATAGGGAGTTTGCAATTGATGGGCGACACCCATCACATCTGTTGCACCAGCAAGGCCTGCCATGGCACCTGACACAGCAAAGCAGAAATACACTGCCTTATCAGCCGAAAAGCCCGCAAAGCGACCTGCACGCGGAGCAAGGCCCAAAGTGCGCAGTTCAAAGCCTTTCAACATGCGGAACATCACAAACGCCAAGGCCAGCGCAGCAGCAAGGGCAAACAATGCGCCCAAATGCACATCGCCCCAGCTGGGCAGGCGTTGCCAGCCTTCAAAGCGCACAGATTTGGGAAAGTTCATTCCCTTGGGATCGCGCATGAGCCCACGCACCAGCCAATCAAACACCAATCGTGCCACATAGACCAACATCAGTGACGTTAAAATTTCATTGGCGTGAAATTTCACTTTGAGAACGGCCGGTATCCATGCCCATAACAGCCCACCGAGTGAGCCTGCGAGCAACATCACCACCATTACCTCTGGGCTTTGCCACGTTGGAAAAAGCACAGGCACAGCACCTGCCGCCAAAGCGCCCATAACAAATTGGCCTTCGGCACCAATGTTCCAAATGTTGGCCTTATAGCTTAAGGCCAAGCCAGCGCCCATCAACACCAAGGGCGTTGCCTTAACGATAAGCTTTTCGCGCGACCATTCATCTGTCATCGGTTGAACGAAATAAACATAAAGGCCATGTAGCGGATCAACGCCGCGAAGCCAAAACACAATGGCACCAAACACCAGCGTTAAGGCCACAGCAATGATGGGCGACAACAGCGCCATGAGCGATGATCTGTCACTGCGTTTTTCAAGATCAAGCCGCATGTGAAACCTCGTGTGAGCCCGCCATCAACAAGCCAATTTTTTCCAGCGTATAGGTTTTGGCGGGCAAGGCTTCAGAAAGCTGGCCGCGCGAAATGACGGCAATGCGATCTGCAATTTCAAAAATCTCGTCCAAATCTTGGCTGATCACCAAAACGGCTGCCCCTGATTTTGCAAGATCAATCAAGGCTTGCCTGATGGTGGCGGCGGCCCCCGCATCAACCCCCCATGTGGGTTGGTTGACCACCAGAATGTTGGGCTTTCGATCAAGCTCGCGGCCCACCGTGAATTTTTGCAAATTGCCACCCGATAGTGAACGCGCTTCAGGATCAACCTTGCCTTTGCGCACATCAAAAGCCTTGATCACTTGGTCGGCAATTTTAAACGCAAGAGCACTGTTGATAATGCCGCGGCTGGCAAGATCTGCATCCGTGCCATGGCGCGTTAAAATGGCGTTGTTGGAAAGCACAAAATTGGGCACGGCGGCATGGCCCAGGCGTTCTTCCGGAACGAAGGCTGCACCGTGTTTTCGGCGAAGTGTTACACCATCATGGCCCGCGGCAACACCATCCATCAGCACGGCATTATTTTGAACTGCCAAAATTTCTCCTGAAATAGCATCAAACAATTCTGATTGCCCATTGCCCGCCACACCTGCGATGGCCACAACTTCGCCGCCATGAACATCAAGATTGATGTTTTTCAATTGCACGCTGAAATTATCTTGGGCCGCAGTGGTCAAGCTTTGCAGCGCCAAGCGCACCGGGCCTTTTGTGTTTCCGCTGATGGCGTGAACCTGCATCACATCTGAACCCACCATCATGCGCGCCATGCTGGCTGGGGTTTCTTGGCGCGGATCGCAGGTGGCCACCACCTTGCCTTGCCGCAGCACCGTTGCCCTGTCACATAATTTACGCACCTCTTCCAGACGATGCGAAATATATAATATGGCGCAGCCTTCTGATGCCAAACGGCGCAGGGTTATGAACAGTTGTTCGGCTTCTTGCGGGGTTAAAACGCTTGTGGGTTCATCCAAAATCAACAGTTTTGGATTTTGCAATAAACAGCGCACAATTTCGACACGTTGGCGCTGGCCCACAGATAAATCGGCTATGCTGGCCGAAGGATCAAGCGGCAGGCCATAGTCAGCCGAAAGCTTGGTGACGCGGGACGAAAGCTCATTCATCTGAAATTTGCCGGGCAAGGCCAAGGCGATATTTTCAGCGGCGGTTAGAGCTTCAAACAACGAGAAATGTTGAAACACCATGCCAATGCCTAAGCTTCGCGCCTGCGCGGGGCTGGCAATTTCCAAGGGCTTACCCTGCCAGATAAATTGTCCTGACGTTGGCTGCAATGCGCCATAGATCATTTTAACAAGGGTGGATTTTCCGGCCCCGTTTTCACCCAGCAAGGCATGAATTTCACCCGCTTTGATGGATAAAGAAACATCATCATTGGCGCGCAATGTGCCGAAGATTTTTACAATATGATCAGCCTGTAAAAGCGGAGACGCGCCAGAATTCATAAAACCACCTTAAGGGAAGCGAATTTGTTTTCCGATGACAAAGTTTGTGTTTTCAACATCTGTTGCCATTCCAGCAGCTGCACAGCGACCGACGCAGCGATGACGGCTGGGTGTTTTGAAGCAATGGTTTTTTGGCCAATGGGGCAGGTGAAACGAGCGGTGTTCACTTTTGCTGCGTGCAAACGTTTTACAAAGCGCCCGCGTTTTGTGTCGCTGCCGATCAGACCGACATGGCTGAAGTTTTCATTGCGCAAAGCATAGTCAACGATTTCAAAATCTAGCGCATGAGAATGGGTCATCACCAGCACTAGACCATCAGTTTGCATGTCGGCAGGGGCGCCGATGCGGCAGGTGACATTTTCAGGCACATGGGTTGGAAAGGCATTTTCGCGCACATCCCACCACGTGGTTTCAAAGGGCAAGGGGGCCAGCGCCATCACCAGCGCACGGCCCACATGGCCCGCACCCCACAAATGAAGCACGGTTTTTTCAATCACATCAGGTTCAAACTTTGGCGTTTCATCCGCGCTGAAATTTTCAAATTCTAAGGTGATGCGCCCACCACAACATTGGCCCAAATCAGGGCCCAAAGACTTTTGAAGTTGCTTTTTGGTTTTGGGTTGGCCCAAAAGTTTTTGCGCTTCGGCCAAGGCCAGCCATTCCAACGTGCCGCCGCCGATTGTTCCTTTAAGGCCAGCGGGTGTGACCAACATTGCTGCACCCGCATTGCGCGGCGTTGACCCTTCGGCCTTGATGATGCGCACAACAACACTTTGGCTCATGGCGCACCTTCAAACTTTAAGGCGCGCATAATGGCCTCGGGTGTTGCAGGTGCGTGCAGTACTGGCACATGACCTGGCCTTACGCTGGCAATGGCATTGAGCACGGCACACCACACAGAAACGGCCAGCATCAACGGTGGCTCACCCACCGCCTTGCTGCGATAGATGGTGTCAGCCTTGTTGCCGGGGCCATCATACAGCGCCACGCGAAAATCTTCCGGCACGTCGGAGGCGGCAGGAATTTTATAGGTTGAGGGGGCATGCGTGCGCAGGCGGCCTTCACGATCAAACACCAGCTCTTCTGTCGTCAGCCAGCCCATGCCTTGCACAAAGCCACCTTCGATTTGGCCTTTATCAATGGCCTCATTCAAAGATTTTCCAACATCGTGCAGAATATCAACGCGGGTGACTTTCATCTCGCCTGTTAATGTGTCGATCACAACTTCAGAACAAGCAGCACCATTGGCGAAATAGAAAAATGGATGGCCTGTGCCCGAGGCCCTATCCCAATGGATTTTTGGCGTCGCGTAATAACCAGTGGAAGACAGCGATATACGCGCTTCCTTGGTGGCTTTGGCTAGCGCTGCAAAGCTGATTGATTTTTTACCAGTTGTAACTTGACCATCTTTGAACAGCACGGAAGACGCTTTTACTTTTAGAATTTTGGCGGCTTGTTGAGCCATACGTTCTTTAATCGTAAGGGCGGCTTTTTGCGCGGCCATGCCGTTCATATCAGCACCTGATGATGCAGCGGTTGGTGATGTGTTGGGCACTTTGTCGGTGCGTGTAGACGTGATGGCCACTTTGGACACGTCAATGCCAAACGTTTCAGCCACAACTTGGGCCACCTTTTGATAAAGCCCTTGGCCCATTTCTGTGCCGCCATGGTTGAGATGAACTGACCCATCAGCATAAACATGCACCAAAGCGCCTGCCTGATTCATCATCGTGTTGGTGAATGAAATGCCGAATTTAACGGGTGTTAAACTCAAACCCTTTTTGAGGATTTGGTTTTTCGCATTGAAGGCCGCGATTTGTTTGCTGCGCTGTTGATAGTTGGATGACTTTTCCAGCGCGTTGATGATGTCGCTTAAATTATGTTCAACAATTTTTTGGCCATAGGGTGTTGTGTTTTTGCGCGGCGAATAAATATTTTTCTTGCGCAATTCCAAGGCATCAATTTCATGTTTGATGGCTAGAGTTTCAATCATGTTTTCGGCAAACAAAATGCCCTGTGGCCCGCCAAAGCCGCGAAATGCCGTGTTGGACACCGTATTGGTTTTAAGCCTGCGTGTGCCCACATGAAATTGCGGATAATAATAGGCATTATCAGCATGAAACATGGTGCGATCACAAATGGCGTTCGACAGATCAGCCGAATACCCGCAGCGGGCAAAAAAATCGACGCTGACGGCATTGAGTTTTAAATTTTTATCCAGACCCACATCATAGGCCACAGTGAAATCATGGCGCTTGCCTGTCATCACCATATCATCATCACGATCAAGCCGGCATTTGACCGGGCAATTTAATTTATGCGCGGCCAAGGCGGCCAGTGCCGCCCATTGTGCGGCCTGGCTTTCTTTGCCGCCAAAGCCGCCACCCATGCGCCGACATTCACAGGTTACACGCGCATCATCCAAGCCCAACATGGCGGCCACGCAGTGTTGAATTTCTGTGGGGTGTTGGGTTGAAGAATGCACATGCATGCCGCCATTTTCTTGGGGGATGGCATAGGCCACCTGGCCTTCCAGATAAAAATGTTCTTGGCCGCCAATCACCAGAGTTCCGGAATGACGATGAGCTGATGCTTTGAGGGCGGATTTTAAACCCTTGCTGTTGAAGGCATAGGGTTCCAACAAATCTGTTGTTGTAAAATGAAGCGCATCTTCAACACTGACTGCGGGTTTTTGTGCTGCGATCTCGATAACGGCAAGCTTTGCGGCGCGTCTTGCAGCATCGCGCGTTTTGGCCACGACGGCAAAAATAACTTGCCCATGAAATTGAATTTCACCCTTGGCCAGAATGGGATCATCGCCCATCACAGGGCTGCAATCATTTTTATGGGGAATGTCGCTTGCCACATAAACGGCCACAACGCCTTGGGCGTGGCGCACGGCATCAAGATCAAGCTTGGTGATTTTTCCCACAGCGCCTTTGGGAGAATATCCCGGTGCGAGATGAAGTGTGCCTTCAATTTCAGGCATGTCATCAATATAAATGGCATCGCCAGCAACGTGGTTTTCAGCGCTGTCATGGGCCAATGGCTTGCCAACTGTATTTAGCATGCCAGCACCCTCGTGTTGGTTGCACCCTGCAATTCCAGCAATGCTTTGGTGAGCAGCCCTTGAGCGGTTTCCATGCGGTATTGGGCCGAGGCGCGCATATCTGAAATGGGTTGATAATCATCCAGTTTAATTTTCAAGGCTTCCGCCAGTGTTTGCCCACGCAATGCATTTTCAGTTTTTGTGGCGCGTTTGGGCGTTGCTGCCATGCCACCAAAAGCGATGCGCACATTCTGAATGATGTCACCATTCATCGTGAATAAGAATGCACCCAACACGGCAGAAATATCTTGGTCAAAGCGCTTGGTTATTTTGAATGCCTTGAAATGTTGGTGGGGTTGAAGTTTTGCAATGTCGATGCGCGCCACAAGTTCACCGGCAACACGATCCTGCTTGCCATATTCAATGAAGAAATTTTCCAAAGGCATGCGACGCGTGGCCCCGCCGTGAAGCAATTCAAGCTGTGCATCCAGTGCTATTAACATGGGCGGCATATCACCAATGGGCGAGCCATTCGCAATGTTGCCGCCGATGGTGCCGGAATTGCGCACTTGGGCCGAACCTAACCTGAGCATCACTTGGCCCACATCGGGTGCCAAGTTCGAAAGTGCATGAAGGGCGTTTGAATAGGTTGCACCAGCGCCAATGGAAAGATGGTCTGGCTTATCAATGATTTTTGAAAAATCATCAGCGCGGCCCGTATAAATAATGTGTGGAAAATCCCTGAATTGTTTGGTGACCCACAGGCCCACATCGGTTGCGCCGGAGACCACTCGGGCATGAGGATTTTCAGCTACAAGTTTTGCCAAAGCATCTGTGTTGGCGGGTGCTGCAAAAAAGCTTTGCGGCGTTCCACAATAAAAATCAGCGCTTTGGATTTTTTCCAATGCCGCCACAGTTGCCTGTTCTTGGGCTTGCCAGTGGTCCGCTAAATCTTTGCAGGCTTCAATCCCTGCATCGATGATGGGTTTGTATCCGGTGCACCGGCATAGATTTCCAGCAATGGCGGTTACAACATCTGGGCGCGTGGGCGATGGGTTTTCATGGGCCAAAGCGAAAAGCGACATGACAAACCCCGGCGTGCAAAACCCGCATTGAGACGCATGGTGTTTCACCATGGCCTGTTGGATGGGGTGAAGCTTGCCGCCTATTTTGAGATCGTCAACCGTGATCAATTCACAGCCGTGAATTTGGCCCAGAAACAAGATGCAGGCATTAACAGCTTGATAGTGCAGTTTATCATTTTTCACGCGGCCCAAAACCACCGTGCAGGCTCCGCAATCACCCTCGTTGCAGCCTTCTTTGGTGCCTTTGGATTTTTCATCAAGGCGCAGATAATCCAATAGCATGGATTGGGGATTGAAACTTTCAACCTGAACCAGTTTGCCGCGTCTCAAAAATTCTAAAGCCATCAACTGCCTCGATAGGTGGAATAACCAAACGGCGATAGGAGCAGTGGCACATGATAATGCTGGCCAGCGTTAGAAATGCCAAAGCGAATGGGGATCACATCCAGAAACAACGGTTCGGCCAACCCAAGGCCCAACCCACGCAAATAATCACCTGCGAAAAAGCGCAATTCATACTGGCCCGGGCTTAGGTTTTCGCCTTCAAGAAGGGGCTGATCTGCCCTTCCATCGTGGTTGGTGTGAATGGTTTTTATCAGACTCTCACGCCAGACTTCAATTTTTAAGCCCACAGCAGGTTTGCCGAGGCTTGTATCCAACACATGCGTCGTTAAGCGGCCCATCTTCAACTCTCTCATACAGGCCTAGCCTAACGCAAAGCACGAACTTGGCAAGATAGACCGGCACCGTGTTGGCAAAGCTTGATTTCGCGGCCATTCCGGTTCAAAGGAGGCGAAGTTTGAACTTGAAGGATTTTCATGGCTAAAGAAGAATTGCTGGAATTTGAAGGCACCGTTGCCGAACTTTTGCCCAACGCGACGTTTCGGGTGAAGTTGGACCATAATTCCCACGAAATTATTGCTCACACCTCTGGCAAAATGCGCAAGAACCGCATTCGTGTTTTGGCTGGTGATCGCGTGATGGTTGAAATGACGCCCTATGATTTGACCAAGGGCCGCATTAATTACCGGTTTAAATAACAATGGTTGAAACGCGCGTGAAATTGGTTTTGGCCAGTGCTTCACCGCGCAGGTTGGCTTTGCTTGACCGGATTGGTTTGGCGCCAGACCTTTTAAACCCCGCTGATGTTGATGAAACGCCCGAGCGGCGGGAAACCCCGCGCAGGCTTTCGATAAGGCTGGCGGAAGCCAAGGCCGAGAAAGCCAGCTTGGCACCACAAGTGAAAAGCTTAGGTGCTGGTATTTATATTTTGGCGGCAGATACCGTGGTGGGCCTTGGCCGCAGAATTTTGCCCAAGGCGGACACCTATCAAGATGCAAAAGATTGCTTAACGCTTTTATCGGGGCGTTCGCATTGGGTTTATTCAACCGTGTGTTTGCTGGCACCCGATGGCGGCAAAACCACACGCTGTGTTGAAACCAAAGTTCGTTTCAAACGCCTTTCACGAGAAGATTTGGAAAGCTATTTGAAAAGCGAAGAATGGAAAGGCAAGGCAGGCGGCTATGCCATTCAAGGCCGGGCCGAAGCGTTCGTACGCAATTTGGCCGGATCCTATTCCGCGGTTGTTGGTCTGCCGCTCTATGAAACTGTAACGCTGTTGCAAGGGGCTGGCTTTCCGGTTCAACACCGCTGGATGACAGCGCCAGCAAGTGGCCTTTAAGAGAGGCACATGATGGCCGAGGTTTTGCACTTTATGAAACGCAAGCCCTGCCCCATTTGTAAAAAGCCTTCCGATGTGAAATTTCATCCGTTCTGTTCGAACCGCTGCAAAGATGTTGATCTTTCACGATGGTTCACAGGTTCCTATGCCATTCCGGTGATTGATGATGAGCCGGACGAGACCGCCTAAGCGCGCCCAAAATCGCTTGATAACATTAAAGGATCAACGCCCAGCTTTTTTAACGCGGCTTCATATTGATGGGCTGCATCAGTGGCAAAGATCAACTCCTGATCAGCATCACAATGCAGCCAGCCATTGCGCATGATCTCATTTTCTAACTGGCCGGGCGACCAGCCCGCATAGCCCAAAGCCAAGATTTTTCGTGATGGGCCTTTTCCAAGAGCAATGGCTTTTATAATATCAACCGTGGCGGTTAAGGCAAAATCAGCTGATACGCGCAGCGTTTCTTCAGACATATAATCGGTTGAATGCAGCACAAAGCCCTGAAATTGTTTCACCGGGCCACCCAGCATTACAGGCAATTGCAAAATATCCGGGCTGGTGTGATCGAGTTTCAATTTTTCGGCCATGTCGGCAAAAATCATTCGGGGTGCGGGTTTGTTGATCACAAGGCCCATGGCACCATCAACCGAATGGGCGCATAAAAACACCACAGACTTGGAAAAATCATCGCCTTGAATAGAAGACATGGCGATTAAAACTTTGCCTTTGAAGGAAATGCGCTTGGCCATGGCTTTCACATTAGTCTGGTTTTGTTATTACGGGAAGGTGATTGGATGTTTTTCAGGTTTTCTATAAAAGCATTGCCATGAACCGCAGAAACTTTTTTTTATTGGCCTCGACAATAGGCTTTATCAGGCCCGCATTTGCTTCTGAGCCTTGGTTGACTGAGTTGTGGGACGGTGGCCGCCAGGGCGAAGACTTTATCGGCTTGTTGCATGTTGGCTTGGACGACGGGTGGAAGACCTATTGGCGTGTGCCGGGCGAGGCTGGCATTCCGCCACAGATAGCTGTGAAGGGCGACAATGTCGCTTCCTTCCGTGTGGATTTTCCTGTGCCGCAGCGCATTGTGGATGGCAGCGGCGAGGCCATTGGCTATCACCATGAGGTGGCTTTCATCATTTATGTGAAGGCAAAGGATGCGGCAAAGTCTGCGGGGGTTGATGTTTCGGCTTTTTATGGCGTGTGCAAAGATATTTGTCGGCCTGCGAAATTTGCAGTTTCAGCCACACTGGGTGTGGAGCAAACCCATGCTGTTGATGTGGCCACATGGCAAGCACAGATCCCCAAGACTGATCAATTTGCGAACGACCCTGATGTGGTGGATGGATATTTAATTCTCAAAATGATGAAACCCGTTGATGACATTTTTGTGGAGGGGCCAGAGCAATTGTATTTTCGCAAGCCTGAATTTAATGGCACCACCGCGCGGTTGAAAATTGATGGCTTAAAGCCCGGTGAAAAATTGATGGGTGTGGATTTGCGTCTAACAGCCACAGTGGGTGGCTTGGGCCTTGAACAGAGAGTTATGCTCGCCTAAGGCATCATCCAACAACCAAGGATGATGATGATGATTAAGATGGGCGAGAAGTTACCAGCAGCAGAATTTATCAGCCACAATACCGATGGCCAGATTAAGCTTTCAACGGATCAGATTTTTTCGGGCAAGAAAGTTGTGCTGTTTGGCGTTCCGGGTGCGTTTACGCCCACATGCTCGATGAACCACCTGCCTGGATTTTTAGAACATTTTGAAGCGATCAAAGCCAAGGGCGTTGACACCATTGCCTGCACATCGGTGAATGATGGGCATGTGATGAAGGCTTGGGCCAAGGCTTCAGGTGGCGAAGGCAAGATTGTGTTTCTGGCTGATGGCAACGGCACATTTGCCACGGCATGCGGGCTTCAAGTTGATTTGAATGTTGCAGGCATGGGGCTTCGCTCTAAGCGGTATTCCATGATTGTTGAAAATGGAACCGTGATGGCAATCAACGTTGAAGATAAATCTGGCGTGAATGTTTCAGGAGCCGAAACAATTCTAGAGCAGCTTTAACCTTTGTTTTTGTAATAGACATCCAAGAACACGGCCAGCATCAACACTGTTCCCTTGATCACGAACTGCCAATCAATGCCAATGCCCATGATGGACATGCCATTGTTCATCACACCGATGATGAAGGCGCCGATGACCGCACCGATGATTTTACCAACGCCGCCTGTGACCGCAGCACCACCGATGAAACAGGCGGCGATGACTTCAAGTTCAAAACCGGCACCAGCTTTTGGTGTTGCCACATTGAGACGCGCCGCAAAGATCAACCCGCCCAAGGCTGCCAAGGCGCCCATGATGGTGAAAATCCAGAAGGTTAAACGTTCGGTGTTCACGCCAGAAAGTTTGGCGGCTTTTTCATTGCCGCCCATGGCATAAATGCGGCGGCCAAAAGTTGTGCGCGTGGTGATAAACATGAACAGTGCTATCAACGTGAACATGACCACTAGAACCGTGGGCAAGCCCTTATAGCGCGCCATGATGAAGCTAAACCCAACCAACGCCACCGCAATCAACACATTGCGGCCATAGAAAATGGCTTGGGGTTCTTCAGCCAAACCATGGGCCAATTGGCTGCTGCGCGTTCTGAAATTGAAAAAGATCAAAACCACAGTGATGACTGTGCCGATGAGCAGGGCCAAAAGATTAAAGGGCGCGCCAAACATTTGAACGCCAAAAATATCGGGAATGAAGCCTGTGCTGAGAAGCTGAAATGTTTCAGGCAAAGGGCCAACAGATGCGCCGCCCAAAACTGAAAGTGCAAGCCCCTTAAAAATCAACATGCCAGCCAAGGTGACGATGAAGGCCGGAATTTTATAATAGGCAACGAAATAGCCTTGCACGGCACCGATGGCTGCACCCAAAGCCAAACACACAATGGTGGCCGTTACAAAATCAAATTTCGGAATAGTAAAAAGTTCAGGATTTGGTGATGTGCCTGTCATCAACACGGCGGCCACAGCGCCAATAAACCCTGAAACTGAACCTACGGAAAGATCAATGTGGCCCGCCACAATCACCAGCAACATGCCCAGCGCCATCACCACAATATAGCTGTTTTGCAACAGCAAATTAGTCATGTTCACGGGCTTGAACAAGGTTCCATGAGTGTTGAATTGAAAGAAAATCATAATCGCCAGAAGCGATAACAACAGCGCGTAATCACGAATGTTGCTTTTTACAAAGCGCATGAAATCTGGTTTCACTTGGGTTGTGTCAGTCATTTGCTTGGTTCCATGATTTCATAATAGAGCGCATAATTTTTTCTTGGCTGGCTTCGCGTGCGGGCATTTCGGCAACAAACTTGCCTTCGTTCATCACATAGATGCGATCTGATATGCCCAGAAGCTCTTGCATTTCAGATGAGATGACAATGACGGCTTTGCCCGCTTCGGCCAACTTATTGATGATGCCATAAATTTCATATTTGGCACCCACGTCAATGCCGCGGGTTGGCTCATCCAGAATTAAAACATCGGGGCCGGAGAAAAGCCATTTCGACAAAACAACTTTTTGTTGGTTGCCGCCTGAAAGGTTAACTGTGGTTTGAAAAACTGACGAACAGCGAATGCCCAGTTCACGGCGATATTTGTTGGCGATGGCCAATTCCACCAAATCATCCACCACCGAATATTTTGCAACGCCATCCAAGTTGGCCAGCGTGATGTTGTGTTTGATGTGATCAATCAGCACCAGACCATAGGTTTTGCGATCTTCAGTGGCATAGGCCAGCCCTGCGTTCATGGCCTTGGGGATCGTGCTCACATCAGCGAGTTTGCCGTGGATGAACACTTCGCCGGAAATTTTTTGGCCATAAGCGCGGCCGAAAATCGACATGGCCAATTCTGTGCGCCCGGCCCCCATCAAACCTGCGATGCCCACAACTTCGCCAGCTTTGACATGAAGATCAATATTCTTGATCATCTGGCGTTCAGCATGAAGCGGGTGATAACAGCTCCAATTTTTGACTTCAAAAATGGGGTCTTTTATTTGGGCTGTGCGGGGCGGAAAACGATCTGTCAGCTCGCGGCCCACCATGGCTTTAATGATGCGGTCTTCGCTGATTTTTTCGGCGTGGCAATCCAGCGTATCCACAGTTTTACCATCGCGCAAAACGGTGATGCGATCTGGCACTTTTGAAATCTCATTCAGCTTGTGAGAGATTAAGATGGAAGAAATGCCTTGGTCACGAAAGCCTTTTAAAAGCTCAAGCAGCGCATTTGAATCGGTTTCATTAAGGCTGGATGTGGGTTCATCCAAAATCAACAGCTTTACTTTTTTGTTGAGCGCCTTGGCAATTTCAACCAGTTGCTGCTTGCCTGTGCCCAGATTGGTGATCAGCGCATTGGGGTGTTCATTCAGCCCCACTTTTTTCAAAAGGTCTTTGGTGCGGGTGATGGCTTCGAACCAATTGATCACGCCATATTTGGCAGTTTCGTGGCCCAAGAAAATATTTTCAGCAATCGACAAAAGCGGCACCAAAGCCAGCTCCTGGTGAATGATGATGATGCCAGAATCTTCGCTGTCTGAAATTTTGCCGAACTTGCGTTCACTGCCTTCAAAGTGAATTTCGCCGGAATAGGTGCCGTGGGGATAAACGCCTGAAAGCACCTTCATCAAGGTGGATTTGCCAGCGCCGTTTTCTCCCACAACTGCGAGAATTTCAGCCGGCCTCACATCAATATTCACATCCGACAGTGCGTTCACACCCGGAAATGTTTTTGTAATGCCACGCATTTCCAGAATTGGCTGCATCGCACTCCCCTTGTTTTTGGACAAAAGAACACGGGCCCCGCAAATTTGCAAGGCCCGTGATTTATAACTGACTTAGTTGTCGATCTTGGCTTGGGTATAATAGCCTGAATCCACCAAGGCTGCCTTGATGTCGGCTTTGCCAACAGCGTGTGGCGTCAAGAGATACGATGGAACAACTTTAACACCATTGTTGTATGTCTTGGTGTCGTTGATTTCTGGCTCTTTGCCGCTCAACACAACGTCTACCATTTTGGCTGTCACTTTGGCCAATTCGCGGGTATCTTTGAACACTGTTGAATATTGTTCGCCAGCATTCATGCCTTTGACGGATGCAATTTCAGCATCTTGGCCAGTTACGATTGGCATTTCAGCGCCGGGCTTATAGCCAACGCCTTTGAGCGATGAAATAATACCGCGTGAAAGACCGTCATAGGGTGAAAGAACACCTTGGATTTTCTTGTCTGTGTAGTTGGCAGACAACAGGTTATCCATGCGGGCTTGGGCCACAGCACCATCCCAACGCAATGTGCCAACCTTGTCCATGCCCATTTGGCCAGACACGATCTTGATCGAACCATCTTTGATCATTGGATCAAGAATTGACATTGCGCCATTGTAGAAATAGCCAGCGTTGGTGTCGTCTGGCGAGCCGCCGAACAATTCAACATTCCAAGGTTTTACACTTGGGAAACGTTCTTTCAAGCCAGCGACCAATGAATTGGCTTGCAAAACGCCCACGCCGAAGTTGTCGAAGGTTGTGTAATAATCAACGTTTTCTGTCTTGGTGATCAAACGATCATATGAGAATACCTTGGCACCAGCATCATGGGCCTTTTTCAAAATGTCGCCCATGGTTGAACCATCGATGGCAGCAATGATCAAAACCTTGGCACCCTTGGTGACCATGTTTTCAATCTGAGCCAATTGGTTTGGAATATCATCTTCAGCATATTGAAGATCTGTGGTGTAGCCCATGCCGGTGAATTCCTTCACCATTGATTCACCGTCGGAAATCCAACGGGTGGATGATTTTGTTGGCATCGAAATACCAATTAGGCCTTTGTCAGCGGCAAAGCTTTTGCTAGCAGCAACGGCAGCAGCTACGCCTGCAACCGATGCGATGAAATGTCTGCGATTAATCACGGCAATTCCTCCCTAAGATCAGATGGCGCGCGTTGGCTTATTCCAAGCTGTAGCCATCCAAGGGGCATTCATAGGTTGGGATTTCGGCTTGTGCAATAAGTATTGTATGACAAATATGGTCAATTGTGATTTAGATGGTAAATGCTTGAAAAAACAACAAAGCGCAAAGCCAATGCAAATCTGCACGTTTATATTGCACGCAGCATTGGTGAACGTATTTTGGGTGGAGAATTTGTGCCTGGCGAGATTTTGCCCAATGAAGCCCAATGGGGAAAGGCGTTTGGATCGAGCCGCACGGCTGTTCGCGAAGCACTGAAAACTTTAACCGCCAAGGGCCTGATTGCATCGCGCCCCAAAATTGGTTCTCGGGTGCAACCCAAAATTCAGTGGAACCTGTTTGATCGCGATGTTTTGGATTGGCACCATGCTGCCGCAGACAGGCAGGACTTTCTGAACTCGATCCAAGAAGTGCGCCATATGATTGAGCCGGGCGTTGCCGAATTGGCGGCCCTGAAGCGTTCGCCTGCGCAATTGGAACGCGTTCTTCAGGCTTGGAACGGCATGAAAACGGCCAAAAACTTGGAACATACTGTGGCGGCAGACGTGGAATTTCACGAGGCTTTGATGGCTGCGGCCAACAATGCTTTGATTGTGCCTTTTGGCATTATCATCGAAAAAGCCTTGGGCAACCTGTTTGATTTCACCACCCAGCGCAATGATCGGCACACAGAGGCATTGAAGATGCACGGTGCCATTGTGAAAGCTGTGACAGCACGCAATGGGCCCGCGGCGCGCAAGGCGATGACGGTTTTGCTGAATGATACAGACAGGCTGATTGAATTAACGATTAATCCCCAAGCCAAACCCAAGCCTAAAACGCTTAAAAAAACAATTCAATCTGATCGCACATAGACGGGTTGCAAGGCTTTTAATGTTCACCTATAGAGACCTCGCGCGTAACCGCGTTAAGGTTGCCCGGGTAGCTCAGTTGGTAGAGCAGCGGATTGAAAATCCGCGTGTCGCTGGTTCGATTCCGGCCCCGGGCACCATCTATTTTCAAACACCACTTAAGCGGGGCGGTCGTTCACTGCGTGGCATGCGACTTTTGTTTTGCCGTTGGATTCAAGCAGCGGGTTTATGGTTCTGCATTTTTCAAAGGCCAGCGGGCAGCGCGGATGAAAGGTGCAGCCAGAAGGTGGGTTGAGGGGGGATGGTAATTCGCCTTTTAGAATTGTGCGTGCATGTCTTCGCGTTGGATCGGGCGTAGGCGTGGCTGAGAGCAATGCTTGCGTGTAGGGATGTTTTGGTGATTTAAAAATTTCAGAACTTGGGCCCTGTTCCACCACGCGGCCCAGATACATCACCATCACATCATCGGCGATGTGTTTGACCACCGACAGATCATGGCTGATAAACAAATAAGCCAGATTGTGCTTTTCCTGGAGATCGGCAAACAGGTTTAAAACTTGCGCTTGAATAGAAATATCCAATGCAGAAACAGGTTCATCCAACACCAGCACTTCCGGGTCCAACATCAAAGCGCGGGCAATGGCAATGCGCTGGCGTTGGCCGCCTGAAAACATATGCGGATAGCGATCATAATGTTCAGGCCTTAATCCCACATTCACCATCATAGCGCGCGCCTTTTCAGCGCGTTCAGCTTTGCTGAGCGATGTGTTGACCAAAAGCGGCTCTTCCAGAATTGCGCCAATCTTCTGGCGTGGATTGAGAGAGCCATATGGGTTTTGAAAAACGATCTGCACTTTTGCACGAAGGCCGCGCAAGGTTTCAGCGCTGGCACCCACAATATCTTTGCCTGCAATATCCAAGGCACCCGATGTGGGTTGTTCAATCATCGTCACCAACCTTGCCAAGGTTGATTTGCCACAGCCTGATTCACCAACCACGGCCAAGGTTTTGCCGCGCTGCAAACTGAAGCTTGCGCCATCCACCGCTTTTAATGTGGCAGAGGCGTTGAACATGCCGCGCGAGATTTTATAATAACGTGTGAGATTTTGAGCATTCAGAATTTGCGTCATGGTGTTTTGCCTAATGGATAGTGGCACAAGGCGCCTGCACTCATTTTAGGCGGTGTTGTGCGACAAAGATCATCAGCATAGGCGCAGCGGGGCGAAAACAGGCAGCCCTTAGGCCTGTCAAATTGGCCGGGCACAACACCTTGAATTGAGGGCAACCTGCGGCCCGTGGCGCGTTCAGGAAGTGCTGCCAGCAAGGCCGCCGTATAGGGATGGCGCGGCTTGGCAAATAAACCCGCAACCGGCTGTTCTTCCACTTTTTGGCCAGCATATTGAACGCTGACACGGTCTGCTGTTTCGGCCACCACGCCCATGGAATGGGTGATCAACACAAGGCCCATGGATTTCTCTTTTTGCAGACGCACAAGAAGATCAAGAATTTGGGCTTGAATGGTCACATCCAAAGCGGTGGTTGGTTCATCGGCAATGAGAAGCTTTGGGTTACACGCCAAGGCCATGGCGATCATCACACGCTGGCTCATGCCGCCTGAAAGTTGATGCGGGAATGACGAAAGCCTGGTTTCAGGTGCGGGAATTCCCACTTCTTCCAGAAGCTCGATGGCGCGTTTGCGGCGCTGGGGTCTATCCAGATCAAGATGGGTTTTCATCGCTTCCATCACCTGAAAGCCCACAGTGAAACAGGGGTTAAGGCTTGTCATGGGTTCTTGAAAAATCATCGCCAAGTCTTTGCCGGTTATTTTTCGGCGATCATCTGCTGTGATGTTTTTTAAGTCGCGGCCATCAAAGTTCATGCGGTCGGCGGTGACTGTGGCAGTCCACGGCAACAGGCCCATCACGGCCAACATGGCCACGGATTTTCCTGAACCAGACTCGCCCACAATGGCCAAAACTTCGCCGGCATCAACCGCCATCGACACGCCATCAACAGCACGAAATGCGCCGCTGGAGGTTTTAAATTCAACACTGAGATTTTCAATTTCGAGAAGGGGCATTGCTCAACTCCGCCGCAGGCGCGGATCAAGCGCATCACGCAATCCATCGCCCATCAAGTTGATGGCCAGAACCGTGATTAAGATAGCAAGGCCCGGAAGCGCCATCACCCAGGGGTTTGATGTGATCAGATCTCGTGTGTCTGCCAGCATCGAGCCCCATTCAGGCACAGGGGGTTGTGCGCCTAGGCCCAGAAAGCCCAAGGCGGCGGCTTCAAGAATAGCATCAGAAATTCCCAAGGCGGCTTGAATGATCAAGGGTGCCACGCAATTGGGCAAAACCGTTGTGAACATCAATCGCCAAGGGCCTACACCTGAAACTTTGGCGGCGGTGACATAGTCTTTGCTGAGTTCGCCCAAGGCCGACGCGCGCATTAAAATGACAAACCGGGGCAAATATACAATGGTGATGGCAATGATGGTGTTGATCAAATTGGGGCCGATGACGGCGATGATTAAAATTGCCAAAACCAAATCAGGGATCGCCAAAATCAAATCCATCACCCGCATGATCATCACATCAACAATGCCGCCAGCAAAAGCCGCAAGCAGCGCCAAACAGGTGCCGATAAAGGCGCAGACAATCATGATGGAAAGCCCGATGAACAAAGAAATGCGCGCGCCGTAAAGAATGCGCGAAAGCATGTCGCGGCCTAAGGGATCTGTGCCCAAGGGAAATTTCCACGTGCCCCCCGAAACCCATACAGGGGGCAGTTTGGTGAAATCTCTAAATTGTTCCAGCGGACTATAGGGCGCTAAAACATTAGCAAAGATGGCGCAGATAATAACCAGTGCAACAATTGCGGCACCGATGACAGCCCCACGATTTTCACGAAACGCAAACCAGAATGCGCGTAATGCACCCGGTGGTGAAAGGGCGAGCGGTTCAGAGACCATTTCATTAACGACCATTTCTTTAACGACCATGGCGGATCCTCGGGTTGATCAATCCATAGATAAAATCCATCGACAGATTGAGGATAATCACCAAGCTGGCAATCAACATAATACCGCCCTGCAAGGCTGGATAATCACGTCTTTCAATCGAGTGGATGAGCCAATTGCCAATGCCTGGCCACGAGAAAATTGTTTCTGTTAGCACAGCCCCCGCAAGCAGCGTTGTGAGCTGTACACCAATCATGGTGACCACAGGAATCAAAGCATTGCGCAAAGCGTGAAAGCCCACAACGCGGAAAATTGAAAGACCTTTGGCGCGCGCGGTTCGCACATAATCTTCTTCAAGCACTTCAAGCATGGAAGACCTGGTCATGCGCGCTATCGCCCCCAATGGAATTGTGCCCAACACGATGGTTGGCAAAATAAGATGGCGCACCACATCGAGGAACGCGCCCTTCTGATCTGACAACAGGGAATCAATCAACAGAAACCCCGTTACACTTGGATAATAATACGCGATCACATCAATACGGCCAGACACTGGCGTTAAATGCAGGGTGTTGGACATCAGCAAAATAAGCATCAAGCCCCACCAGAACAGCGGCATGGAATAGCCCACGAGGGCCACACCCATCATCAGCTGATCATAGGCACTGCCGCGCTTTGAGGCCGCAATAACGCCAGCGGGCACCGCAATGATAATGGCAAAAATAATGGCGCAGAGGGTCAACTCCACAGTGGCTGGAAACAGTGTGAAAAATTCGGTGGCAACAGGGGTTTTAGAAACAATGGACGTGCCAAAATCGCCATGCAACAGAGCCCAGACATAATCTAGAAATTGTTTCCACACGGGTTGATCAAGCCCCATGGTATGGCGAAGCTCGGCCAAGCGTTCAGGGGTTATGCCACGCTCGCCCCGGCGCACCTCTATCGGATCGCCGGGCACAAGGCGAATCATCAAAAAGGTTACAAACATGAGGGCTATAAACGTGGGCAATGTGAGGGCGGCACGTTTGAGAAGATATTTGATCATCGAAAAATGCCCCCACCCCTTTTCAGGATGGGGGACATTCTTATTATTGCGTTACGTCTACGTCTTGGAACTCGTGAGCGCCAAGGGGGCTGACTTTATAGCCAGACACTTCCTTGCGCACAGGTTCAAACACGGTGGAGTGAGCAATGGTCATCCACGGTGCTTCTTTTTTGAAAATGGCCTGCATTTCAGCATAGATCTTTGAACGCGCCGCTTGATCGGTGATCTTGCGGGCTTCTAACAATTTTGCGTCAAAGTCTTTGTTGCACCACTTGGCGATGTTTTGGCCGGCAGGTGTTCCATCAGCTTTGCAAGACAGCAAGAACAAGAAATTGTCAGGGTCACCATTGTCGCCTGTCCAACCCAGCAAGCCCATTTGATGTTCGCCCGCTTGCAGACGCTTGCGATATTCACCCCATTCATAAGACACAAGCTTGGCGTGGATGCCCACCTTTTCCAAATCAGATTGCATCATTTCAGCCATGCGCTTGGCGTTGGGATTATAGGGGCGTTGCACCGGCATCCACCACAAATCGGTATCAAGCGATGTGACGCCAGCTTTGGCCAACATCTCTTTGGCCTTCACTGGATCATACGTATAATCCACCGTTGTATCATCATAAGACCAGATGGTGGGTGGCAGCGGGTTTTTGGCTGGCTGGCCTGCACCTTGATAGACTTCCTTCAAGATTGCCGCCTTGTCGATTGCCATATTAATGGCTTGGCGCACTTCAACTTTATCAAATGGAGGCTTCATCGCATTCATCGACAAATAGCCAACATTCAAGCCGGCTTGTTGCAGAAGCTGGATGTCTCCATCTTTACCCATGGCTGCCAAATCTGCCGGATTTGGCGCAACCATCACTTGGCATTCATTGGCTTTCATCTTGGCATAACGCGCGGTTGCGTCTGGCGTGATGGCATAGATCAAATCATCAACCTTTGGCTTTCCGGCCCAGCCGTCAAAAGCCTTATAACGAATGACGGAATCTTTTTGATAGTTGACGAATTGGAACGAGCCTGTGCCCACGGGCATTTGGTCAAACTGTTCCGGGGTTCCTTTTTTCATCAGATAATCGGCATATTCAGCTGATTGAATGGATGCGAAATCCATGGCCAAGTTGGCCAGAATGGGGGCGTTGGGTTCTTTCAACGTCATCACGACGGTTAAATCATCAGCACCTTTTTTGATCGAGTCCAAAAGATCTGGCATGCCCATATCATTGAAATAATCAAACGAGCCGCCTGAAACTTTTGCATAAGGGTGGTTCTTGTCAGATTGGCGGGCAAAAGACCAAATCACATCTTCGGCTGTCAAATCACGCGTGGGAGTAAAGCCGTTGACACCGGAATGAAATTTAACACCTTTACGAAGATGGAACGTGATCGTTTTTCCGCCATCTGCCACATCAATTTTTTCTGCCAAGGCTGGCACCACATTGGTTGTGCCGGGCGCAAACTGCACCAGCTTGTTATAAACCGGGCGGGCTGCATCCAAGCTTGTGCCTGTGGTGTTCATTGCGGGTGTGAAATTTTCAGGCGAACCTTCTGAACAATAAACCAGTGATTTGGCGCTGGCAGCGCCTGCCGATAACATTGTTCCCAACAGCAAAGCTGTTGCAAAACGTGTTGTTTTTCTCATGCTTTTCTCCCTTAATTTTCGTGCTCATGTCTGAGCCTAAGGGGAAGCTAAGCACTTCTTGTTCAGTTGGTCAAAAATATTGCGGCGACCCAAAGTGAAGCGTTTTATTTGCCAAAACGCTCATCAAAGGCATAGCCCGTGGCCCGCACAGTTCTGATGGGATCAGCCTCTTTGCCGCGCGCCAATGATTTGCGCAGCCGACCAACATGCACATCAACGGTGCGTTCATCCACAAAAGCATCACGGCCCCACACCGTATCCAACAATTGGCCACGCGAATATACCCGGCCGGGGTTCTGCATCAATTGTTCCAGCAAACGAAATTCTGTGGGAGACAAGTTCACATCACGAAGGCCCCTGCTGGTGCGGCGCGTTTTGCGATCTAAAACCAAATCTCCTGCCACCAATTTATCCGCCACGGCTTCAGGGTTTATGCGGCGCAGAATGGTTTTAATGCGGGCCAGAAGTTCTGGCACCGAAAAAGGTTTCACCAAATAATCATCAGCGCCCGTGGCAAGGCCACGCACACGTTCATTTTCTTCACTTCTCGCGGTTAGCATCACAATGGGAATATCTCGGGATTCTGGCCTTGTGCGCACAAGTCGGCACACTTCGATGCCAGAGATTCCGGGCAACATCCAATCCAGAACGATAAGATCAGGGCGTTCCTCGCCGATCAGATAGGCCACATCTTCGCCTTGGGCAGTTGCCCGCACGCGATAGCCTTCTGCCTCCAGATTATATTTCAGCAGAAGCTGGATAGGCTCTTCATCTTCAACCACAAGAATGGATGCACCCATGGCTATTTTTCCATGCCAGTCATCATTGAAGTTATATCTTTTTTGGGCCTGTCTTCGGCAATGGTTTTGCCATTGATCAGATAATAAATATTTTCAGCAATATTGGTGGTGTGATCGCCGATGCGTTCCAGATTTTTTGCACCAAACAAAAGATGCGTGCACATGCCAATGTTGCGCGGGTCTTCCATCATATAGGTTAAAAGCTCGCGGAAGATGGAATTGTAAAGCGCGTCTAATTCTTCATCAGAACGCCAAACACTCAGCGCTTTATCAGCATCTTTCAGACCATAGGCATCGAGAACATTTTTCAACTGCGCCTGAGCCATGCTGCCCATGCGCGAAAGGCCTGTCGCCAATTTGCGCGGCAAGGCTTCAGAAATGGCATGGGTTCGTTTGGCGGTGTTTTTTGCCAAATCGCCGATGCGTTCAATATCGGCAGCGATACGAATGGCTACCATGATTTCGCGCAAGTCCAAGGCCATGGGTTGGCGCTTGGCAATGGTCAGCGTGGCTTTCTCTTCAATTTCACGCTCCATCACATCAAGCTTTTCATCGCGTGCAATAACCAGATCAGCCAAAACCAAATCGCGTTTGGCCAAGGCCGTGATGGCGTTGTTCAATTGCTCTTCAGCCATGCCGCCCATTTGCGCCAGCAGGGTTTTGATTGCGGAAATTTCTTGATCGTAAGCTGTCACAATATGATCGGGCATGACGGGTATTCCTTTTCAACTTAGCCGAAGCGGCCAGTAATATAATCTTGGGTGCGTTTGTCTTTGGGGCTGGTGAAAATATCATTGGTATCACCATATTCCACCAAAGTTCCCAAATGGAAAAACGCCGTGCGTTGAGATACGCGCGCGGCTTGCTGCATCGAGTGGGTGACGATGATGATGCAATAGTTTTGCTTCAGCTCATCAATCAATTCTTCGATACGCGCGGTGGCGATGGGATCAAGGGCCGAACACGGCTCATCCATCAAAATCACTTCTGGGTTTACCGCAATGGCGCGCGCAATACACAGACGTTGTTGTTGGCCGCCTGAAAGCCCTGTGCCTGACGCATTCAAACGGTCTTTCACTTCTTCGAAAAGGCTGGCTTTTTTCAGGCTGTTCACAACCATTTCTTCCAGATCAGTTTTATTTTTGGCCAAGCCATGAATGCGGGGCCCATATGCCACGTTTTCGAATATTGATTTTGGAAACGGATTTGGCTTTTGAAACACCATGCCCACGTGGGAGCGCAGCTGCACGACATCAACATCTGGCGCATAAATGCTTTTGCCATCCAGCAACACTTCACCCGTCATGCGACAAGACGGAATGGTATCATTCATGCGGTTGATGGAACGCAGAAACGTCGATTTACCACAGCCCGAAGGGCCGATGAAAGCTGATACCGCGCGATCTGGAATTTCGACAGACAGATTTTTAATGGCGTGTTTTTCACCATAATAAATATTGACGTCGCGTGCCAAGATACGCGGCAGTGAGATTGTGAGTTTTTGATCCATGGTTTTTCCGTTCACCAGCGCCGTTCAAATTTGCGGCGCAAATAAATCGCACCGGCGTTCATTACAAAAGAAAAGAGCAACAACACAATTGTGGCAGCGCCCGTGCGTTCAGAAAAGCCGCGCTCTGCTGACGTTGCCCACATATAAATTTGAATGGGCAAGGCTGTGGCAGGCTCCAAAATTGACTTTGGCGGATCAACAATAAAGGCGACCATGCCGATCATCAACAGGGGTGCTGTTTCACCCAGTGCGCGCACCAGGCCAATGATTGTTCCTGTCAAAATGCCAGGCACGGCCAGCGGCAGGGCATGATGGAAAATCATTTGCATTTTTGAGGCACCAACGCCCAAGGCTGCTTCTTTGATGGATGGCGGAATAGAGCCCAGTGCCGCTCGTGTTGCGATAATGATGGTGGGCAGCGTCATCAAAGACAATACCAAGCCACCCACCAATGATGCAGAGCGTGGGAGCCCAAAGCCATTGATGAAAATTGCCAAGCCCAACAGACCAAACACAATTGAAGGCACGGCCGCCAAATTGTTCACGTTGACTTCAATAAAATCAGTGATGCGGTTTTTTGGTGCAAATTCTTCCAGATAAATTGCAGCGGCAATGCCCAGCGGCACAGAGATCAAAATCACTGTCAGCATCATATAAAATGAACCCAGAATAGCCACCCACAGACCTGCTGTTTCAGGCTGGCTTGAAGCGCCTGCCGTGAAAAGCTTGGTGTTGAAATCTTTCGTGACATGGCCGTCTTTAGAAAACTGATCAATCCAAGCCAGCTGTTGATCTGAAATTTGGCGATCTGCTTCTGGCACGGTGCGATCGATCGTGCCCTTCAATACAGCATCGACATTATCTGATGCTGTGAGCGAAACGTCTTGGGTTTTGCCAATGATGGCGGGATTGGCCATCACCAAATCACGCAATTCAGTATCCGCAGAATGAGACAGCAAATCCATTGCACGTTTGCGGGCAGGCTTGTCTTCGATTTTGATCTGCAACTTATCAGTGAGGCTTTTTTTGACAATCTGCTGATAGTCTGCGCCCATCAGTGTATCGACATTTTTGGTGCCATCTGGGTCAATGATGCTGGCATCAAAATTCACAGGAATTGTAATGTGGGTTTGTCTGAAAGCTGTGTAGCCTTTAGAAATAATCGAAGTGAACAAGACAGCCACGGCAAGAAAGCAAAAGCAGATGGCGGCCAGGCCATAAGCGCGGAACAGCCATTCAGAACGACGACGCTTTTTGAGACGGGCCGATACGGTGTTGATGTCGGTCATTCATATTGCTCGCGATATTTACGCACGATGTGAAGGGCCAAAACATTAAGCCCCAGGGTGAACACAAACAACGTGAGGCCAAGCGCAAAAGCCACCAAGGTTTGGGGTGAATTAAATTCAAGATCGCCCGTCAACTGGCTGACGATTTTTACTGTGATCGTTGTTACGGGCTTGAAGGGATTGGCTGTTAGGTTTGCCGCAATGCCTGCGGCCAAAACCACAATCATGGTTTCACCAACCGCGCGTGAAACGGCAAGCAGGCAAGCGCCTACAATGCCCGGCAAAGCTGCTGGCAATACAACTTTTTTGATAGTTTCAGATTGCGTGGCGCCAAGGCCATAAGACCCTTCACGCAAGGAATTTGGTACGGCGCTTAAAATATCATCCGACAGCGAAGACACGAATGGAATGATCATCACACCCATGACAAAGCCTGCCGATAAAACCGAATTTGGCGAAATTTCCAAACCCGCTTTGGCACCGGCACTTTGTAAAAATGGCCCAAAGGTTGTGAGCGCGAAAAAGCCATAAACAATCGTAGGAATGCCTGCCAAAACTTCCAAAGCTGGCTTGGTGAAGCCCCGCATTTTTGATGAGGCATATTCCGACATATAAATTGCCGCTGTAAGCCCCACAGGAATGGCCACAAGCAAGGCGACGATGGTGATGAAGAACGTTCCCCACAACAAAGGCAACAAACCGAATTGGCCGGCACTTGCCTCGGCACCTGCTGCTGAAAAGCGCGGATCCCATACCGTGCCGAACAAGAAGCTTAAAATGGGAACCGATTTAAAAAACGCAATGCTTTCAGATAAAACAGACAATACAATTCCGGCTGTTGTGAGAATGGCAATGCTGGAAGCGCCCATCAACACATAGCGAAACAATTCTTCAACCTGGTTGCGGGCGCGCAATTCTGGTGCCTGTTTGCGCCACGCATAATAAAAACCAAGCGCTGCCAGCGCCAAGCACAGGGCTGCAGCAATCCAAACCGCAGATTGCACCAAGGCTGCCTTGTGCAAGGCTGCATCAATCACGAAGCTTTGCGGATTTTGCGAAAGGCCAATGTGGTGCTGGGTTAAGATTGTTGTTGCTGCATCACCGCCGCTGCGCAGCGTGGCAATTTCAGCACCTGAAAGATTGTTGGATTGTTCGGCCAAACTGTCGATCATGCTGATCGATAATGATCTGTCGCCCGGCGACTGGGCCAGAATATCGGGGGGCAATGCTGCCATCACCCAAGAATTAATCGTGTAGTGTGATGTAAACATCCACAGGCCCAAAACCGCCAAGGGCAGCAGGCTTGTACAGATGGCAAAATACATCCCATGATAAAACGGCAGAGAATGAACCTGTTGGCCTGCGTTTTTCAATTGTATTGAACGCCACCGCCCAACCACGAAGGCTGCTATAGCGAGGATCAATAAAATGATGAAAACGTGGCTTGACTGCATTGCATCCTCAAAAGCGGTTGTCTGCTTTTCTGAATAAGAGTGACTGCAAGGCCAAGGTAAACACAGGCCTTGAACCTTGCAATCTTTAGACCAACAAGCTTACTTGCTCATTGTTGTTCCGGCTTTCACTGAAGCTTGAACTTTTGCAAGTTCGGCTTCAGGTGAAGGAACAAGACCTGCTTCAGCCAAAGGACCTTCAGCACCAGCAACTTTGGTGGATACGAAATAATTTGCATATTCCATGATGCCGGGAATAACACCCACATGGGCTTTCTTGATGTAGAAGAACAACGGACGTGACACTGGATATTTGCCCGAAGCAACTGTTTCAACGGAAGGAACAACGCCGCCCACTGAAGCAACTTTCAACTTATCAGAGTTGCTTTGATAGAATGAAAGGCCAAACACGCCTACAGCAGTTTTGTTGGTGCCAAGGCGGGCCAAAGTTTCGGTGTAATCGCCATCGATATC
>JAYWFC010000089.1:0-4660 GCA_043778995.1 Aestuariivirga sp. | reverse complement strand
GGTCGTGCAGCGAAATTTCGCGGTAAACCGCTGTTATTTCTGCGTAAGTTCAAAGAACAGTCAGCACGCGTTGGGGCGAGAACGATCGCCAATCAGGGGTTAGAGAGTTAAATACGGGGAATTCACACCGTGCGTACTTTTGTGCGCCACGGTATCATTATTGGGGAAGATTGAGGGCATTATGCACATAGAACGTCATTTTACAAAAGCTGGCCAAGACGCGTATTCGGGATTAGATTTTCGCACGGCAGTGAGCGAGATTAAAAACCCCGATGGGTCTATTGTGTTTCGCTTGGATGGCATTGAGGTTCCCTCTTCATGGAGCCAAGTGGCCACCGATATTTTGGCGCAAAAATACTTCCGCAAAGCCGGCGTTCCAAAAGCATTAAAGCGCGTGGAAGAAGAATCCGTGCCTTCATGGCTGTGGCGCAGCATGGCTGATGATGAAGCGCTTGCTGATCTGACCGCCAAAGAACGCATCACGGGCGAGCTTTCGGCCAAACAAGTGTTCAACCGCCTTGCTGGCACATGGACCTATTGGGGCTGGAAGGGCAAATATTTCAACACCGAAGAAGATGCGCGCGCATTTTATGATGAAATGTGTTTCATGTTGGCCACGCAAAAGTGCGCACCAAATTCGCCACAGTGGTTTAACACGGGGCTTCATTGGGCTTATGGCATTGATGGGCCAAGCCAAGGCCACCATTATGTAGACCATGAAACCGGCAAGCTGACAAAATCTAAAACTGCCTATGAGCATCCGCAACCCCACGCCTGTTTTATTCAATCAGTGTCTGATGACCTTGTGAACGAAGGTGGCATCATGGACCTTTGGGTGCGTGAAGCGCGGTTGTTTAAATATGGTTCGGGCACCGGTTCAAACTTCTCATTCTTGCGCGGCGAAGGCGAAAAGCTTTCGGGCGGCGGCAAATCCTCTGGCTTGATGAGCTTTCTGAAAATTGGAGACAGGGCCGCGGGTGCCATTAAATCTGGCGGCACAACACGCCGCGCCGCCAAGATGGTGGTTGTTGATGTCGATCACCCCGATGTGGAAGCCTATGTTGATTGGAAAGTGAAGGAAGAGCAGAAAGTTGCTGCTCTTGTGACAGGTTCCAAGATTGTGAAAAAGCATCTCACCGCCGTTATGAAGGCTTGCGTGAATTGCGAAGGCCCTGGTGGTGACTGCTATGAAATTGAAAAGAACCCAGCACTGAAACGTGCTGTGAAAGACGCACGCAAAAACCTTGTGTCTGACAATTATATCAAGCGGGTTATTCAATTTGCCAAGCAAGGCTATACGGAGATTGAGTTTGATACTTACGATTCAGATTGGGATGGCGAAGCTTATCGCACTGTTTCGGGCCAGAACTCGAACAACTCTGTACGTGTGACGGATGATTTCCTGCGCGCTGTTGAAACAGATGGCGATTGGAATTTGATTGGCCGCACCAATGGCAAAGTTTACAAAACCCTGAAAGCCGCCGAGCTTTGGGACAAGATTGGCCATGCGGCTTGGGCATCAGCTGACCCTGGCATTCAATTCCACACCACGATCAATGATTGGCACACATGTTTGGCGGCTGGCGAAATTCGCGCTTCCAACCCATGTTCTGAATATATGTTCTTGGATGATACGGCCTGCAACTTGGCTTCTCTGAATCTGTTGCAATTCCGTGATCAAGCCACCGGCAAATTCAACATTGCGGCCTTCGAACATGGCTGCCGTTTGTGGACAGTTGTTCTGGAAATCTCGGTGATGATGGCGCAGTTCCCCTCCAAGGAAATTGCACGTCTGTCTTATGATTATCGCACATTGGGTTTGGGCTTTGCCAATATCGGTGGCTTATTGATGATTGCGGGCATTCCTTATGACAGCCATGAAGGCCGCTCAATCTGTGCCGCCATCTCGGCCATTATGACGGGTGTGGCTTATGCAACGTCAGCAGAGATGGCATCAGAGCTTGGCGCTTTTGCGGGCTATGCCAAAAACAAAGATCATATGTTGCGGGTGATGCGCAATCATCGCCGCGCCGCTTATGGTGCTGCGGTTGGTTATGAAAACTTGCACATTAACCCTGTGCCTTTGGATGAGAGTGATCTTTCAGACAAGTCTTTGGCGCAAGCTGCCCGTAAAGCTTGGGACAAGGCCGTTGAACTTGGCGAAGCGCATGGCTATCGCAATGCACAAGCCACTGTTGTTGCACCAACCGGCACCATTGGTTTGGTGATGGATTGTGACACAACCGGCATTGAGCCTGATTTTGCTTTGGTGAAATTCAAGAAGCTTGCTGGTGGTGGTTATTTCAAGATCATCAACCAAGCGGTGCCCGAAGCATTGCGCACGCTGAAATATACGCCTGAACAAATTGAACAAATTATTGGTTATGCTGTGGGCCATGGCACCTTGTCTGATGCGCCTGCGCTCAACCATGCTCAGCTTAAGGCCAAGGGTTTTGGTGATGAACAAATTGCCAAGATTGAAGGCGGTTTGGCTTCGGCCTTTGACATTAAGTTTGTTTTCAACAAATGGGCCATTGGCGAAGACTTCTGCAAAAACGTGTTGAAGTTGAACGATGCACAGTTGAACGATTTCAGCTTCGATATGTTGGCACATTTGGGCTTTAGCCGCGCTGATATTGATAAAGCAAACGTTCACGTGTGCGGTGCCATGACATTGGAAGGTGCTCCTTTCTTGAAGGAAGAGCACTTGCCGGTGTTTGATTGCGCCAATCCTTGTGGCCGCATTGGCAAGCGCTTCCTCTCGGTTGAAAGCCACATTCGCATGATGGCGGCTTCACAGCCGTTCATTTCGGGTGCCATTTCTAAAACCATCAACATGCCGAACGATGCAACAGTTGAAGATTGTTCAGCATCATACATGATGAGTTGGAAACTGGGCGTGAAGGCCAACGCGCTTTATCGCGATGGTTCTAAGCTTTCACAGCCTTTGTCTTCGCAATTGATCGACGACAATGATGATGATGGCGAAGACCATGTGGAAGCCTTGGTTGCCAAAACCATGCCGACACGGGTTGAAACCATTGTTGAAAAAATCATCGAGCGTGTGGTTGAACGTGCTGTGGGCCGCGATAAATTGCCGGGCCGCCGCAAGGGCTATACGCAAAAGGCAGTTGTGGGTGGACACAAGGTTTACCTGCGCACCGGCGAATATGAAGATGGCAAGCTTGGCGAAATCTTTATTGATATGCACAAAGAAGGCGCTGCCCTTCGCGCCATGATGAACAATTTTGCCATCTCCATTTCGGTGGGCTTGCAATATGGCGTTCCGCTGGAAGAATATGTTGATGCGTTCACCTTCACCAAGTTTGAACCTGCGGGCATGGTGCAAGGCAATGACTCCATCAAGAATGCAACGTCGATCTTGGATTATGTTTTCCGTGAATTGGCTGTTTCATATCTTGGTCGCCATGATCTGGCCCATGTGGAGCCATCAGAGCTTGGCTTTGATGCGCTGGGCAAAGGCGTTGATTATGATGCAAGCAAGCCTGTTGTTTCGGCCCAACGCTTCATGTCTTCAGGTTTTGTAAGAAAGCAAAACCTGGCCAATGTTGTGGTTATGCCGCAATCAGCTTCCACTTCTTCACATTCGCCAGCCCATGCTTTGCAAATGCGCGCCGCTGAAAGTGTTCAAAGCGCTCATGCTTTGGCAGAAGCACCAGCGGTGATGACTTATGAAGCATCTGCCCCCATCAAAGCGTTTGATCAGCGAGCACAAGCCCGCATGAAAGGCTATGAAGGCGACACATGCGGCGAATGCGGCAACTATACGATGGTGCGCAACGGCACATGTTTAAAGTGTGACACATGCGGATCAACAAGCGGTTGTTCATAAGTTTTTTAATATGAATGCAAAAGGCCAGAAGCAATTCTGGCCTTTTTTGTTATAAAAAATGGAACCCACCAACCCGCGCCTACATCGGCGGGCTTGACCCGCCGATCCAGAAATCAAAGAGCTCAACAGTTGAAAGACTGGTTCGGCGGGTCAAGCCCGCCGATGGAGAACTGATAGCAACAGGCGAAAATTATTTCAAAAAATCGTACCTTATTAGTTTGAATCACTGATCTTCTAAACAATTTTGTGAATATTTGTGGATAACTGTGTTGGGTGCGCAAGACGAACTGGATCCAAACAGCCTTAAAATTTAATTCATCAGTGTACTGATTAATCAATTTTAAAGGCATACCATAAACGTTTTTTGAATTTCAATTTTGATCTGTATACTGATCAATTTGCATTATGCCACTTCGTTTACTATTCGTTAGGCATATTGCCCCACACCACAACATGTAGTCGGCATATTGCCGAATCACACAATGAGGTTCACAAGACGATCCAGTTACAGGTTGAAAATAAAAAAATATTTTTGTTGAAACTTGTATCAAGTCAGTCGGGCCCGCGTTGTGGGGCAAACACAAACATACTCGATGGAGATTACTATGGCTGTTAAAAAAGCTGCTAAAAAAGTTGCAAAGAAAGCTGTTAAGAAGGTTGCCAAAAAGGCCGTTAAGAAGGTCGCTAAGAAAGCAACGAAGAAGTAATTCTTCTTTCTTTGAACTAATCAACCCCGGTTGGCCCCTCGCCACCGGGGTTTTTATTTGTGAAAACTCTCGAAGCTTATTGGTAAACGTAAACCTTCGC
>JAYWFC010000088.1:0-4662 GCA_043778995.1 Aestuariivirga sp. | reverse complement strand
AGCATCTCAGTTGTTTGAACATCCAAGAATGCTGCTTTGCGAGGTCCTTCAATCCAGTTGAAGCGGCTCGTTGACAACAAAATGAAATGGATGATGATAGCCAGTACGAACAAGAAGGTGAACAAAGCCACCAACGTGCGTCTGGGATCGAACATTAGCCACATGCGCCACATGTTTTCTCTCCTCAAACCATTTCCGCCGTGGGCAGATATGCACCAGGCAGGACGTTTTCTATTTGTGATGTTTTGTAACCGTCGACTCCTGGGAGCCAAGGACGCCACTGCCACACGAGGAAATGCGCAATAATCGCAATTACTGTGAAGGCGATGAAGCTCTTGACAAAAATCCCATGGAATTCTTGGGCTTCTGCTTCTGTGAGGCCTGACAAGCTGCCAGACCGGTTATTATCAGCCATGTTTGATACTCCGGCTGGGGGCATTGCTGCCCCTATTACCCCGACAATCCTCGGAGCGAGATTTCATCCAGTCTCCCAGATGAAAGGCGAACCATTTAACCTTCACATGAAGGCAAACGGAATAGAGTTATAGGCAGCGCTGAGCGTTGCTGAGAAAAGCGAACGTTGATCACGCCCCCAGTTCCACGGCATCACGCGCTTTAAAACAGTGGTCACAAGAAAAACTGGAAGCGTGAAGGCCAGAAGAAACTTGAAAGTAACTTCGCCTTCTCTTCGTCTGTGTTTCATTGTTGTGCTCATGATTTTTATACCTTTCCTAAACGCCAGCCAGCATGCCGCTGGCGGTTAATACATCTTGTTCTTCAACGCGGGCGGCGGCGGCCGTGCGGGCCAAACGTTCAGCACTGTCACGCAATTTTTTTGCTGCAGAAATGCGCACCAATATCGGTTGCTTTTCGACAATTTCGTCGAGCATGGCGCGGGCCTTGTCGCTCCAATCAATCATGCGGTGGCTGGCTGCTGGTGTTGGATCAACCTTATCCAAATCAGTGCCCAGCGGAATGATGTTGAACAGCATGTCAAACAGACCGTTGCACACTTCCTGAATAATATATGTGGCACCCGCATAACCCATGAAAGGTGTGCCCGTGTGGCGGCGAATGATGGCACCGGGAAATGATGCCGGAATATAACCGCATTTGGCACCCGCTTCAGCGGCATACATGCGCTCATTGAAAGAGCCGAACAAAATCAACGGTGGCTTTTCTTTGATCATTTGGCGCACAGCGGCATTGTCAGTTTTCTGGCCAGCAAGGCGCGACACTGCAAAATTGCACGGCAGGCCCATTTCGTCTTCCAAGAAATTGCGAACACCGCGTGCATAAGTTTCACTTGCGACAATGCCAAAACTTGCTGTGCCAAAAAAATCTTGCGTGACAGAGCGCCACAAATCCCAGAGCGGTTTTATCGTTGTGTGTTTTTCACGCTCAATAAACGGTTCAGGATCAAGCCCCAACAGCTCGCCCAAGGTGCGCAAAAATTTTGTGGTTGAATGAAGCCCTATTGGCGCTTGCAGATATGGCCTGTCTAATTGTTCACACAGCTTGCGGCCAAATTCGCGATACATGCAAATGTTCACGTCAGCATTTGCAAGCTTTGGAACATCGGCCAAATGGCTGCCCATGGGGAAAGACAAGTTTACATCTGCACCAATGCCTTCAACCAAACGCGTAATTTCAGCAAGATCCGACGGCGAATTGAATGTGCCATAAATTGTGCCCAAGATATTCACGCGAGGGCGTTCACCCTCTACTTTGGGTTTCCTCGTGGTGGCGTTCTTTTTCTTGGCACCAAATTCTGTCCACAACCACATCAAGGCCCGATCGGCGCATTGCCATTGATCTTCATCAATGGTGCGGGGCAGAAAACGTTGAATGCCGGTGCCTTGGGGGGTGACACCGCCACCGATCATTTCGGCGATGGAGCCTGTGACAACGACCGATGGCAAGCCAGGATCAAGCGTTTTATGGGCGCGGCGCATGGCACCTTCAGTGCCGTGTTGGCCAAGCTCTTCTTCACCAAGGCCGGTGACAACGATTGGGAGTTCATGCGGCGGCAAAGCATCTGTGTAATGCAACACGGATGTGACGGGCAGGTTTTCGCAGCCCACGGGGCCATCGATAATCACCTGCAAGCCTTTGATAGCGGCGAACACGTAAACTGCGCCCCAATATCCACCTGCTCTATCGTGATCAAGAACCAGCATGTCTATGTTCCCACCGATTCTTCAGATTTGGCTTTGGCTGCCAACATGCCAGCATATTTTTTCTTAAATTCTGGGCGATCAACCGGCACATCGCGCCAAATGCCTGAGGCATGGCCTGAACCCACACCTTCAAAAAAGTTGCTCATGGCATCAAAGCGATGTTGGTTGCCAATAGCGGCCATAATCACCTGTTGCAGAGAACCAGCGCCAGCTGGGCCCATCAATGGCCGCGCTGAAATCAAATTGGTGAAATACAAAGAGGGAATGGAAAGCGCCTTGGCTTTTTGCACAACAGGCGTTGTGCCAATGGCCAGATCTGGCTTGTGATCAAGCATGGCGGCAATATCATTTTCGAGCGATGCACGGAATTGCACATGAACGCCACGTTCTTCCAGCCAGATGCGATCCGGATCAGACCATGCTGTGCGTGGGCATGCTGTGCCCACATAAGGAACTTCAGCGCCGCTTTCGATCAACAACCTTGCCACCAAAAGTTCAGAACCTTCATAGCCTGAAAGCGTGATGCGCCCTTTGATTGGCTTTGCTGCAAGTGCACCTCTGATGGCGGGCAAAATTGCATTTTGGGCGTTGGCGCGGGCTTCAGCAGAAATGCCACAGGTTTTGCCGATGGCTTCAAGCCAATCGGCCGTGCCGTCGTATCCGACAGGGGCAGAGCCCACCACGCTGCGGCCAGCGGATTCAAATTCGCGGATGCTGGCTGTGTAAAACGGATGGATGGCGGCCACGGCGGCGCAATCAAAGGCGGCAAACAATTCGCGCCATTCACGTGTAGGAACAACGGGCCCAGCGGCCAAGCCCATGGGGGCCAACATGCGGCCAATCATAATCGGATCAACCGGAAACATTTCACCAAGCATGGTGATGGTTGGCAGATCAGCTTTGGTGCGCGGCCTTGCTACGGGGCCATTGCGAATTTCACTCGCGGCATATTTCAGCATGGCGCCCGAAAGAACATCTTTGGCTTCTGCATGTGTCGGCACACCAAAACCTGGAACATCGATGCCAATGATGCGAACGCCGTTTATTTCTTTGGGCAACAATTGCAGCGGCACACCAGATGCCGTTGGCACACAGAGATTTGTAATTATGATGGCATCATAATCTTCAGGTTTAGCCATTGCGAAAACAGCTTCGCGAATGTCTTCAAACAGTTTGCCAGTTACCAAAGTTTCAGAATTGAAGGGCACATAGCCCACGCTGCGTTTTGCACCATAAAAATGCGAGGTGAACGTTAGGCCATAAACGCAACAGGCCGAGCCTGAAAGAATTGTCGCTGTGCGGCGCATACGCAAACCCACGCGCAGCGAGCCAAATGCCGGGCACATGCTTTGCGGTTGGTCATGCGGGCCAATGGGATAATCCTTGGCATATTGTTCCAGTGTTTCAGACTTGCCGGCTTTGGCCGCTGCTTCACGCAATTCAACTTTATTATTGCATGCGCCTTCAGCAGTTGGTGCAGCAGGTGTTGATGCAACAAGAGTTGCCGGCGCTGGTTGCGCTGGCGGTTTTCCTGTTGTGTCAATCACTGTTGTCATTGTCATCAAACCGTTTCGTAAATCACTTCGAGTGAGGTTTTTTGCTTGAGTGTTCCGCCGCACATATCTTCTTGGCTTGCGGGTTGCAGAACCACGTTGCGGCCTGTCACATCACTGGAGAACAGGCCAAGCAAACCATCTTGCGTCAACGGATTTGGCCGCATGGGTTGGGCTTCACCCACATTGATGGCCAGCATATCAAACAATGGCCCCCACTCACTGGTTTTGGTTCCGATGATTTCATAGTTGGCAGATTTTTTGCGAATATCATCATTCGCAGGGATGGATGCTAAAACCGGAATGCCAACTTTTTCAGCAAAGGCCTGTGCCTCGCCTGTGCCGTCATCCTTATTGATCACAATTCCGGCCACGCCAACATTGCCGCCCAGTTTGCGGAAATATTCAACGGCTGAACACACGTTGTTGGCCACATAGAGTGATTGCAAATCGTTTGAACCCACAACAATAACTTTCTGGCACATGTCGCGCGCGATGGGCAGGCCAAAGCCGCCACACACCACGTCGCCTAAGAAATCCAGCAACACATAATCAAAGCCCCATTCATGGAAGCCCAATTTTTCCAGCAGTTCAAAACCGTGAATAATGCCGCGCCCGCCGCAACCGCGACCCACTTCCGGGCCACCCAATTCCATGGCAAACACACCATCGCGCTTGAAACACACATCGCCAATTTTAACTTCTTCGCCAGCAAGTTTTTTCTTGGCAGATGTTTCGATAATTGTGGGGCAGGCTTTGCCGCCAAACAAAAGTGATGTTGTATCGCTTTTGGGATCACAGCCAATCAGCAACACGCGCTTGCCGGATTGGGCCATCATGTAAGACAAGTTGGCCAGCGTGAAGCTTTTGCCAATGCCGCCCTTGCCATAAATGGCAATCACTTGCGTTTCTTTTTTAATTTCGCCTGT
>JAYWFC010000087.1:0-62288 GCA_043778995.1 Aestuariivirga sp. | reverse complement strand
TGGTGATTGGTGCGGGGCCATGCGGGCTTTTTGCCATTTTTGAATTGGGCCTGCTTGATCTGAAATGTCATGTGATCGACATTCTCGATAGGGCAGGCGGCCAATGCGCCGAGCTTTATCCGGAAAAGCCGATTTATGATATTCCAGCTTTGCCTACGGTGACAGGCGCTGAATTGACGGCCCGATTGATGGAGCAGGCGAAACCTTTCAAGCCCCATTATCATTTCAACCAAATGGTAACATCGCTTGAAAAACGCGGCGCCAATGATTTTGTTTTGACCACTGATGGCGCTTTGGAATTTCATTGCAAGGTTGTGGTGATTGCGGCGGGCGGCGGATCTTTCCAACCCAAAAAACCACCCATTCCCGGCATTGAAACATATGAAGGCACTTCGGTTTTTTATTCTGTTAAAAAGATGGAAGCACTTCGCGGCAAAGATGTTTTGATTGTAGGGGGCGGAGATTCAGCTTTGGATTGGACAAATAATCTTCAGCCCATCGCCAAATCTTTAACTTTGGTTCATCGCCGCGATGAATTCAGAGCCGCACCCGACAGCGTTAAAAAAATGCGCGAACTGGTTGAAGCTGGAAAAATGCAGTTGAAAATTGGCCAAGTGACAGGGCTTTCAGGCGCAGATGGCGTACTGTCGGCAGCAACTTTGAAAGGTGCAGATGGCGCAGTTTCTGAAATTACCACCAATGCCTTATTACCATTTTTCGGCTTGACCATGAAATTGGGGCCCGTTGCAGATTGGGGATTGAACCTCACCGAAAATTTGATTGAGGTGGATACCGAAAAATTTGAAACATCTGTGCCCGGCATTTTTGCCGTGGGTGACATCAATACTTATCCCGGCAAATTAAAACTCATCTTGTCAGGTTTCCATGAAGCCGCGTTGATGGCGCAGCAGGCGTTTCGCTATATCAACCCGGGTGAACGCTTGTTGTTTCAATACACAACCTCAAGCACCAATTTGCAAAAGAAATTGGGCGTGAACTGAATTTTTTAAACGCGCAAAAGAGTTTTCAAAATGCGCAAAATTGAAACGGGCAGTTTTGAATAAATGTCGCGCAGCAAGGGGCGCAATGCTCCAAGATAAGTGTTGCCAACGATTGCACCTGCTGTGTTGAGCGACAAGTAATAATCGTTCACAGGCTCCATCGCTGATGACCATGATTCCTTATAGTGATCATAAGGCACCATCAAATCATATGTTGCAATGCCATTGGCCAATGAATGGCGCTGTGACAAATCAAAATGCAAACGCCCCGGTGAATTGTTGGTAAAATCAGATTTGTGGGCTGTAAGATAACAATATTGACTGCCTCTGTAAGCGAACGATGCTTCCCATGAAATGCGCTGTTCGCCTGCTGATAATTGCGTCACCGATAATGTTGCTCGGTGATTATCTAAACGCGCCAAGGCTTTTAAAAATTGGCTGTGCTTTGGGCAGGCCATCGTGGTGTTGAAGCGGCCACGCTGTTTGAGCCAATCACGCTTTTCAGAAATGGCAAAATCAATTGCCTGATCAATTTCACCTGCATCGGCAAGTTGCGCGAATGTGATCGGCCCGATTTCTTCCAAGGCTTTGCGCACTTTTTTACGGTGCTTGCGTTGGCGAGAGTCATACCGGGCATCATAATCAGCGTCTGATCGAAAGGCGGTTAAATCCAAATAGGGCGCACGTTCATGAAGTTTACCATCTTTCATATGCGCTTGTGCAAAGGCAAAAAGATTGCTGGTTTGGCGCACGTGGCGCAAATGTAAAAAATCTACTGCGCGCGTCTGCTTCAGAAAGCTGATGGCAAATTCCATCCACTGATTTGGATCTTCATTTTTATCGCAAAGAATATCACCATATTGGGCGATGGGTTGGCTAAGCAATGAGCCGCGGTTTAAGCCTAACATTTTGTCAATCGACATGGGCAAAACAAATACGAGGCGATTGTTGCTGTAGCCTGTGACAACCATCATGCGAATTTGAGATTCTGGTTGAGCGTAAATTTCGCACCACGTTTTTACCCAATCAAAACTTTGAAAAACTGTTGCTGCTACGTGGCTGGAAATTTCTAAATCTTTCCAACCCTGCTCTAGCCGCAACAAAGATTTAAGTGATGTTGCCACGGTAAGATAGCATTGCTGAGGCATGGCAAAGGCTGCGCCTGACTTAGCGCCGGGCTTTGCAACATGTTTCATTCCTGGCATTTCGATTGTTTTGAGCACAGATCACCGTTTGATTTTTTGCACTCTAACGACTTGGCATTTCAGATTGTTAATCAGCACCATCAAAAAGCATGCTCTGGTTAATGTAATATTACGGCTGCACTTCTTCTGATTTTGAGAACGACAAAAGTTCTTTGGCCAGCGACGTTAGTGTTTCGCGTTTTGACTCTTGTTTTGGGATGGGGCGGCACACCTCACAGGCCGCAAGCCCGATGCGCGATGTGAGGATGCCATTGATAGCGCCTTCACCAAAGCGTGCAGACAAGCGACCGAGTAAACCCTTGCCCACAAACAAATGCAGGAAGTTTTCAGAAAGTGCCAAACCGCCAGCCACCGCCAGATGCGTGATGACAAGTTTTAAAAGGCGAAGCGTGGCCACAAATGACGGCCTGCCACCATAATTTTCAGCAATTTCTCGGATCATAAACAAGTTTTGCCCACCCACCAAAATCATATCCAAAGCGGCGGCTGGCGTTACAGTGGTGAGCAGTGTTACGCGCCTTGAGCGTTTGGCGATAATCCTGTGGGCAACTTCGTCCAAGGGTTCTAGTAAAATACGCTCGGCCAAACGGATAGCATCTGGCGGATCAATAATATCGTTTTTATGTTCGGCCCAGTTTTTGAGACCCCACGCCATGTCTGGCCTGCCTGCATAGAGTTGGGCCAATTCACCAAGCGCCCAATTGGCAGAGGCTTTGTCGTTATGATTGATGGCGCGAGCCACCGCCAATTGCACCTGTTCAATTTTGCGCAAGCGCCAAAGACCGAAAATTTCGCGTAGGATCAACGCCAGCAAGGCAACGCCAGCAACAGATGCAAAGGCTAAAGCAACGGCGCCGAAGGTGAAAGACCAGATGAAAAAATCTTCAACAAGTTTAGTTGTGGTCAGGCCAAGCCACATTACCAGCAGCGCGCCCAGGCTGGTGAGAAGAATGTTGCCCCACGGTGTTTTGCGGGATTGTTTTTGCGCATTGGCCAAAGGGGCTGGCACCAATTCGGCAGGTGCTGGCTCAAGATCAAATTCAATCTTGGGGCGCTTGGCTTTTGTGGGCTTCTTCTCATCCAAGCGAAACGCCTTAGGCGCACGTGTTTCGACACTCATGGAAAACAATCTCCGATCAAGAACTCCAGTGCGCGATCAAGCCTGATATGCCCAAATGTTTCGCCATCGAAAATGGGTGGGCGGAACTTTACAAAGTGCAATTTGCCTTGGGTGAGGCCTTGCAAGGCAGCATTTGGATCAAGCGGCAAATCGCCGGGAAAAATTGCTGCTTCTGCTGTTCCATCAAAAACATCTTCGCCAATTTTTTCATTTTTTTCTGGCGTTCCAGCGATGCAATGTAAGTCACCAGACTTGTCGTGCACGGTTGCTTCACGCGTTGAGCGGATGGCGGCAAGGGCTGCCACATCAATTGTGGCGCCCACAAATTCAGCTCTTTGGGCGGCCTCGTCAACCAACTTTCGCAAGATATCTTCCATGCGGTCGTGGCTTTCATGGTGGATAAGATCTGCTTTGGTGGCAGCAAATAAAACCCGCTCGATGCGCTTGCCGAATATGGTGGTGACAAGATTGTTGGTGCCTAAACGAAAACTTGCCATAACCTCGGCCAACGCATCGCGCAAATCGTTAACGGCAGGGGCGCCCGCATTCAACGCGGTTAACGCATCCACCAAAACGATCTGCCTGTCGAGCCTTGCAAAGTGGCCAAAGTAGAATGGTTTCACCACGCGTGAAACATAAGATTGATAGCGCCGTTCCATCAACGCGCCCAAAGTTCCTGAACTGAAAACTGCATCAGGCAAAACATCTAACGGTGCAAATGATAAAAGAGGCGAACCCTCTAAATCTCCCGGCATCAAAAACCGCCCCGGAGGCAAACTTGAAAGCGACGATTCTTGATTGCGGCAAGATTTGAGATAGGCGGTATAAATCTCAGCAGCTTTTACCGCTTCTAACTCATCAGCGCGTGAGCCCGCCGAAAGGGTGGCCAAATGCTTGTGCCATTCACGCGCCTGGCCAATGCGTTCAGCTTTGCGGCTGGCCTTGACCATGGCGCTAGACCATTGTTGATAAGTTTGATGCATCAACGGCAAATCCAACAACCATTCGCCCGGATAATCCACAATATCGATATGCAATTTGCCACTTCTGAAATTGCGCGCGATAAAACTTTCTGGCGCATATTCCAATGTCAGGCGCAACTGGCTTATCTGGCGCGTGCCCTCCGGCCATTGGCGGTTTTCTGATGTGAGCGTGCCTAGATTTTTCTCATAGGGAAAGCGGGGTAAATCATCATCGGGCTGTGGTTCAAGATAGGCTTTGGTGATGCGCCCTTGGGATTGAGCTTCAAACACGGGCAGGCGGGCTTGTTTTAAAAGTGCATGAACCAGAGATGTGATGAACACAGTTTTGCCGGCGCGTGAAAGTCCAGTGACGCCCAACCGAATTGTTGGGGCGTTGAGGTTTTTGGCAAAATCGCGCAACCCGCCCGCTGCAATTTTGCCTTGGTCAACAAGATCTCCCCAATTCACGTTTTGTTAGTCCTTTCAAACTTCTAAGTGGGGAACAAAGCCTTTAAAAACAAGGGCAAGGCTATCAATCCTGTTTGGGCTTTGCGGGTGCGGCTGTGGTTTTGGCCTGTTCCTTGCGGCGCTTTAAATTGGCTTTGAGGGCCGCCGCCTCACGCTTCTTGCGGGCCAGAACAATGGGGGATGTTGGCTTCTGGTTCATCTTGGGCGTTGTTTCATCACGAAGGGTTGCGAAACGCAAGGAGCTGTGGCATGGGAGGCCACGAAACACGGCATAAGCTGCTGTAGCTCAGTGGTAGAGCACATCATTGGTAATGATGAGGTCGGCAGTTCAATCCTGCCCAGCAGCACCAGTTTAAGGGTCGAAAAAAGAGCCTGCCGGTAAAAGCCATGATTGAACTTCAACTTGCATGTTTTGATGTTTCTTCACGCGATGCGATTTTATCGCATTTGGTTAAACGTCAGCCCCATGATGTTTTGCACAGCCACACGGGCCAACCGCAGCTGTTTTTGAAATCTGGCCAACAGTTGGGTTTTTCAATAACCCATGTGCGCAAAGGCAAGCGACCCATTTCCCTTATGGCGGTGGCCACAGGGTTACAAATTGGCATTGATGCAGAAAACTGGCCATTGGGCGATGCTGACCCGGCATTTCTGGCCAGTGTTGCAAGTGACGAAGACACAGCCATTTTGGCCAAGCTTTCACACATAAAATATGATCTGGCCCTGTTTTTATGGGTAGTGAAAGAGGCGGCTTTAAAGGCGTCTGGCGACGTGATGGTGGATCCAAGGGATTTGGCTGTAAAAATGTCACATCACGGACATATAAGCGTATCATCAACGCGCAGTGCTTCAGCGCCATTTGAAGAAATTGGCGTGCGAATCTTGCAACTTAAGCCTAGTGAGGGCGATGAAATTGTCCTGCTGGCGATTGCGGCACATGGAAATGGTGAAATGAATATTGCTTTTTCCGAACGTGATTGGTCACTGCAACCCCTCACGCGGCCCTTCAAAACGGGATGAGCAAAGTGGGATGAGATATAATTTTAAGTATATGAAAAAAACACTGCCGTTCACAATCTTGCCCCAGTGAGATTTTAGTGCTCGGCAAAATAAAACAAACTAGGACACTCCATGAACGCCCAATCTGTTAAAAAAACAAAGACGACAAAAAAGCCAGATTTAAGTTTTGTTCTCCGAGGGGATGTTCACCCTGAATTCACTCTCAATGAAACACTGGCAGATATTTTTCGTGCTTCTGTAAAAGCGTATAGCAAAAAAACTGCCATCATCGAAAATGACCTGCGATTGACCTATGCGGAGGTTGACGCGCAATCTGATCAGATTGCAGCTGAACTGTTGATGCGTGGTGCTGGCCCCGGCAAAGTTGTGGGGCTTTATTTTACGCGTGGTGCTGATTTGCTTTTATCGCAAATTGCGGTGACGAAAACCGGCGCAACTTGGCTTCCGTTTGATTCTGAAACACCCAAAAACCGAATTGAAACCTGTTTGGCAGATTGTGATGCCATTGGCCTTTTGGTGAATGAAGATGTGGTGGACCGCGTCCAAGGCATTGCGCAACCCGTTTGGTCTATGACCGATTCTGAATTTCACCAACCTCTGCCCAAAGCGCTTGCTAAACCAAAGGGCCTTACGCCTGACCATAATGCTTATTTGATTTATACTTCGGGCTCTACGGGAACACCCAAGGGCATTGCTATTACGCATCGCAACATTTGCCATTATCTGCGCGCTTCAAATTCAATCTTTGGCATTACATCAAAGGATGTGATGTTCCAAGGCTGTTCGGCGGCTTTTGATTTGTCGATGGAAGAAATCTGGGTGCCCTATCTGGCTGGCGCATCACTGTGGGTGGCAACACCTGAGATTATGGGCGACACTGAAAACCTGCCACGCCGCATGCGCGAGGCTGGCATTACCGCGATTGACACTGTGCCTACATTGCTTTCGATGTTTGCTGAAGATGTTGGTTCATTGCGTATCGTTATTGTGGGGGGTGAAGCTTGCCCACCAAGCTTGATTGAACGCTTTGCCAAAAAGGGATGCCGTCTTTTCAACTCATACGGGCCAACCGAAGCAACCGTTGTGGCCACGATAGCTGAATTGAAAAAGGGTGACACCGTAACCATCGGCAAGCCGATTCCAAATTACACAGCTTATGTTGTTGATGATGCTTTGCAGCCTGTTGGCAAAGGCGGGCAGGGCGAGTTGTTGATTGGCGGCCCCGGCATTGCGGCTGGTTATTTAGGACGTGCTGAATTAACGGCACAGAAATTTATTGCCAACCCTTTTGATAAAAAAGCCCCCGACCAAATTCTCTATCGTTCGGGTGATGCCGTCAGCATTAATGACAAGGGCCAGATTTTATTTCATGGCCGCATTGATGACCAAGTGAAAGTTCGCGGCTTTCGCGTGGAACTTGGTGAAATTGAAACTGCCATCATGGATGATGCATCAATTGAACACGCCGCCGTGGTTTTGCGAAAAGACCATGGCATGGAAAGGCTTGTGGCCTTTGTGGCGCCGCGCAAAGATGTGAAGCCCGATATTGCCAGTTTGCGTGAATCACTGCGCAAGCGCCTGCCGCCCTATATGGTGCCAGCGGCGTTTGAAATTGTGAGCGAAGTGCCAAGGCTTGTTTCAGGCAAGGTTGATCGCAATACGTTGAAGAATTTGCCGCTTGCAGCCGTTATGGCTGATGAAAGCCAATCTGAACATGGCGACAACCCGGTTGAAGAGTTTTTGATTGAAACCGCAAAGTCTGTTTTCCCAGGCCAAGCAATTACACGCGACGCCGATTTTTTTACCGATCTGGGTGGTCACTCATTGATCGCGGCGCAATTTATTTCAAAACTGCGTTTGAATAAGCTCGGCCAGGCCATTGCTTTGCAAGATATGTATAACTGCCGCAGCATTCGCAAAATTTCAGAGGTGCTGATAAGCCGTGGTGCGCTTGCCAATGTGCAAGCCAATGAGTTTGCCACGCCTTCCTCACGCCCGCCTTTCATGCGGCGTTTTTGGTGCGGCTTGGCGCAGGCAATTGCTTTGCCGTTTATTTTGACATTGCAGGCAGGGCCATGGCTTGCCATTTTTATCAGTTATTCATTGTTGAGCGGTGATGATACCACAGCCGTTGGTGACGCGAGCATTGTTTTCATCGCGTTCATGGCTGTCACATTGTTTAACTATTTGTTTGTTCCTTTGGCGAAAATTTTAATTATGCCGCAAACCAAGCCCGGTGTTTATCCATTGTGGGGCGTTTATTATTACCGCGTGTGGCTTGTCCAAAATTTCACCACGCTGGTCCACTTAAAATGGATGCAGGGCACTCCGGTCATACGTTTTTATATGAGGCTCTTAGGCGCAAAAATTGGCAAAGAAGCATTGATCAGCGAGATGACTGCGGGCGCCATTGATTTGGTGACCGTTGGCGATCATGCCTCGATTGGTGGCAAAGTGATCATTTCAAACACTCGTGTGCTGGGTGATAAATTTATCATCGGTGCTGTTCATATCGGCAATGATGTTGTGATTGGCTCATCATCGGTGATTGAAGAAAATGTTGTCATCGGCGATGGCGTTGAACTTTCAGATCTGGCTTCTGTGGTTGCTGGCACCGTTATTCCTGCCAATCAATCGTGGAGCGGATCACCTGCCTGCAAAGTGGCTGATCTTGATCCGAAAGACTTGCCAGCCCCCGCAGAGGCCAGCCGACTTGTGCGCAATTTGCAAACTGCTTTTTATGTGCTTTTGCTTTTGTTGTTACCGCCTATTGGCATCATGCCTATCGTTCCGGCTTTCCGAATGATGGAAGGTATTGATGCTTGGATTAATCCTTGGTTGGGTGGCATCAGCTATTTTTGGTATCTGCCGGTGATTGCACTCCCAACCGCTGCGGCCATGGTGTTCTTCACTTGTATCTTTATCGTTGCTGTTCGGTGGGCTGTCTTGCCCCGTTTGAAGCCTGGCCAATATTCAGTGTTCAGCGGCATTTATATTCGTAAATGGATTGTGACATTGGCCACTGAAGTTATGCTCGACACACTGTCGTCAATTTTCGCCACGATCTATATGCGTGCTTGGTATCGCTTGATGGGTGCAAAGATCGGTCGCGGTTCAGAAATATCCACAAATCTTTCAGGCCGTTATGATCTGGTTGATATTGGTGAAGGCAATTTTATCGCCGATGACGTGCAGTTGGGTGACGAAGCCATGCGCCGCAATTGGATGACGCTGGGCACAATTAAAACTGGTTCAAAAGTTTTCATTGGCAATGAAGCTGTTGTGCCGCTGAATTATTCGGTTGAATCAGGCGCACTTATTGGTGTGAAATCCCGGCCACCCGAAGGTGGCGAAGTGGGCGCATTTGAAACATGGTTTGGCTCACCACCCATTAAACTTCCGGTTCGGCAGATGTTTACTTCAAGCGCTTCGGCCACGTTTGAACCTTCGATGTGGATGAAAATTGGGCGCGCTTTGTTTGAAGCTTTTAACATAAGCTTGCCAACCGCATTGTTCATCACCCTTGCCACATTGGGCATGGAAGCTTTGAACGATCCCATCAATGAAGGCAGCTGGTTTGAAGCTATTTCAATGTGCATCGTTGCTGTTGTGTTTATTGATCTGGCTCAACTGCTGATCGCTGTTGCCTGTAAATGGCTGGCGATGGGGGTTTATCGCCCGACAATTAAACCCATGTGGTCTTGGTGGGCTTTGCGAACAGAAGCCGTGGCCGTGATGTATTGGGGCATGGCCGGCAAATCCATTTTGGAACACTTAAGAGGCACACCATTCTTGCCCATGGTTTTGCGCATGTTCGGCGTTAAAGTTGGCAAGGGCGTTTATATGGATGCAACCGACATCACTGAATTTGACTGTGTTGAAATTGGAGATTTTGTTGCCGTCAATTCAGGGGCATGTTTGCAGACACATCTTTACGAAGATCGTTTGATGAAAGTGGGCCGCATTAAAATTGGCAATGATGTTACAATCGGGGCAGGATCAACCGTGCTCTATGACACCAAGGTTGGCGATGGCGCTTTGATCGGACCGTTGACCATGGTGATGAAGGGTGAAGCTTTGCCACACAGTTCAGCGTGGGTGGGTTCACCTGCCCAACCGATGCAGCGGATCATTGCAACGCCTGTGCCCGTTCCGGTGGCGTCTTAGAACTCAGTCAGCCCCGCACGTAAGCAGCAATTTTTGGCGCATTGAGGCGGGGCAAAGCCTCGCCTTGGGCGTTGAACACATGGCAATCACTGGCATTGAAACTGAGCGCCATGTGCTGGTTATGTTGCACAAGCGTTTCACCATCGAGCAGCGCATTAAACACAGTGCCATTGCGCGACTTGGCTTCGATAAACGTTTGGTGGCCCAAATGTTCGACCAATTCAACGGAGCCTGAAATTCGAAATTCACCTTTGGCATTGGCCATCATATGTTCAGGCCTTATGCCAAGAGTTAGCTTTTCACCCGGCTTCACGCGGGCCGCAGACACTGGCACCAGTTCTTTGGCAAATTCATCAGACGTGACGATCACGCCTGCGGTTGTAACTTTCACAGCCTCAACGGGCATGAAATTCATTTTGGGTGAGCCAATGAAGCCCGCCACAAACATGTTTTGTGGCTTGTGATAGAGTTCAAGCGGTGAGCCAAATTGGCGAACGCGGCCAGCTTCCAGAACGACAATGCGGTCAGCCAATGTCATGGCCTCCACTTGGTCATGGGTCACATAAATCATTGTTGCACCCAAATCCCGGTGCAGCTTGGCAATTTCTGCTCGCGTGTTGACACGCAAGGCCGCATCTAAATTAGAAAGCGGTTCATCAAACAAAAACACATCGGGCTTTCGCACAATGGCCCGTCCGATGGCAACACGCTGACGTTGGCCGCCTGAAAGCTGTGATGGTTTTCTGTCCAGCAACATATCTAACTTCAGCATGCGGGATGCTTCAGCAACCTTGCTTTCCAATTCCTGTTTTGGCGTGCCCGCAATTTTCAAACCAAAGCCAACATTGTCACGCACTGTCATATGTGGAAAAAGCGCATAAGATTGGAACACCATGGCAATGGAGCGATCTTTCGGAGGCAGATCGTTGACCACTTTGTCCCCGATGGTGATGGTGCCTTGCGAGATGCTTTCAAGGCCCGCAATCATGCGCAGCAATGTTGATTTTCCACAGCCTGATGGGCCAACAAACACAACAAATTCGCCATGTTTGATTGCCAGATCAACACCTTTGATAATGTCGGTGGCACCGAAACTTTTATGAAGGTTTTGTAGTTCAAGCTTTGCCATGATTATTCCGCCAAATGTAAATTGCCGTGTTTATCAACCATCAGACGCACAGGATCGCTGACTTTACCGATGAATTTTCCTTCGGGTGTTTCATAGAGAAAACCCATGATCGACAACTTGTCATCTTGTTCGATTATTTTTCCGGCATAGCGTTTGCAGGGAAGTGAGCCATCTAGAAATTCTGATTGAGGCGTTGTCCATGGCCCCAGATGATGATCGGCCACCAAATAATGTGAACCTGTCATTGGGGTTTGTGGGTTCTTCTTTTTATAGCCTTCTGACCAATGTTCAGCGGCTGTGCAAAACGTCATGTACCATTTGTTGCGAAACTTAAAGGCTTGTGGCACCTCAAGCTGGCCAAAATCCCCGCCATCATACACAGGTTTTTGAAGTGTCCATGTTTGCAAATCTGGTGAGGTTGCAAAGCCCACGGCACCACCGGCGTTGGGCTCTTTTCGTCCTGGCACGCGAGCCGTGAAATACATCAACCATCCATCGCCGTCTGGGTTTTTGATAACCCACGGGTCTCGCATCGCCCTGTCATGCCAATGGCCCGGCGTATATTCTTCATAATATTTGGCATTGGGGCCTTGAAGATCAAGGCACAAGCCATCGCCCAAACGAACCCATGAATGCATATCTGTTGATGTTGCATAGCCTATGCGTTGGTGCATGCCTTGGTTTGCGTGTTCGGTGCCAGTGTAGAACAAATGCCATGTGCCATCAGGGCCTTGCAGTACAGAACCTGTCCACGTTGTCCAATCATCAAAGCTTGGGCCTTTTGAAGGTTGAAAGCATGTGCCCATATGCGTCCAGTTCATCAGATCTTTTGAAACCGCGTGGCCTTGGGATACGTTGCGGTGGCGATCATCAGGACGGGGCAAGGTATTATCTGCTTGAAGAAAATAGATGTGCCAATCATCTTCATTTTTGGCCAACCAAAAATCCCAAATCCATTTGTCTTTCAGAGAGAGAACCATATTATCCCTTGATGCCTGTTGATGCGATTGATGCGATGAAGGCGCGTTGAAGCAGAAGATAGAAAATCAGAACGGGAACAGTGATCAGCGTTAAATAAGCCATCACTTCACCCCATGCGATGTTGAGTTGGAAGAAATATTGTAAGCCCACCATAACCGGGCGATATTCTTCGGCCTGTGTCACCATCAGGGGCCACAAGAACTGATTATACATGGCGAGAAATTTCAAGATGGCCGCTGTGGCCGTAACAGGCCCGGCCAGAGGCATGATCACTTTATAATAAATCTGCCACCATGATGCGCCTTCAATACGTGCCGCTTCAATCAGCTCTTTCGGCAGATCTTTAAAATATTGCACAAATAGATAGACCGTTAAAGCGTCGGCGCTGAAGGGGATGATTTGCACCTGATAAGAATTAAGCCAGCCCGTGGAAAAGCCATGCAATCCAACCCACGGCAGTTGATTGACCAGCAAGAGCAAAGGCACGGCAATGATCTCAATGGGTATGACCAGTGTGGTGAGAAGAACAGTCATGATTGTATCGCGGCCGCGCCATTGCAAAAATACAAATGAGAACGCGGCCACCGAGCAGAAAAACAAAGCCAAGGCCACTGTGGTTGCGGTTATGAAAACTGAGTTGAACAAAAACAGTGCAACGGGTGCCCGTGCAAAAGCGGCCACATAATTGTTCAGCGAAATATCACCCACCGGCAAAAATGCTCTGAATGAGTTTGAATCGGCAAGAAGTTGTTCGCTGGGTTTCAGCGAAGACATGATCATAAATTCAAGCGGAAACACAAAGATCAGCGCCACCAAAACTAAGGGAACATAACGCCAGGACGATGGTTTGAGCGAGGTTGTGGGTGTGCTCATGTGTTCGACTCCCGCGTGAGATAGCGTTGGATCAGCGATATGGTGATGACAAGCGCAAAGAGTATAACGGAGATGGCTGAGCCCGTTGCAATATCTTGCTTGGCATAGCCACGTTGCACGGCTTGGAACACAATGGTTTGAGTGGAATCCACGGGGCCACCTTGGGTCATCACTGCGACTTGTGAAAATAGTGTGAAGGCCTGCATGGTGATAACGACCAGAACAAGAATTGCGGTGTTGCGCAAACCCGGCCAGGTTACAAACCAGAACTTTTGCCAGCTGGTGGCGCCCTCAATGTCTGATGCTTCATAAAGCGACACTGGAATTGTTTGCAGGCCTGAAAGCCATATGACCATATGAAAGCCTACAGCTTGCCAAATGGACATGGCGATGATGGATGGAAGTGCTGTTGCGGGGTTGCCCAACCAATCCACCGGCCTGAACGCCCCAAATGTGAAAAAGCCGAGAAGGGCGTTTAACAGGCCATTGTCGCCGCTATAAATGAAGCGCCACAAAAGCGATACGACAACGATGGACACAACGACGGGCATAAAATAAATTGTTCGGAAAAAATTGATGCCAGGAAGTTTTTGGTTGATCATCAACGCCAGAAGCAACGCAATGCCACCTTGCAAAGGTGCCACAACCAAAACAAAGATGAACGTGTTGACGATGGCTTTCATAAAAACCACATCACGCGCCACGACAACTTTTATGCTGTCGCCTGAGTGCCACGAAAACCATTCTCGCATGCCATTAAAATAGGGCATATCTGGGTTATTGCGGGTGAGGCTGCGTACAGTTGGATAAGTTAAGGCGCCCGTGGCATCTTTTTTAATTTCTTGCGTGGCGGGATCACGTTCTGGTTCCAGCGTTAAAACGCCTAAATCCAACAGTTGGTGAAAATTTGATGTTCCAACATATTCCGTTGGGTTTGGTGAAATGAAGCGTTGATTGGTGAAGGCAAAATAAAAGCCCAATAAAAACGGAACGATAATGAAAAGACCGATGATCGCCGTGGCTGGAAATGCCATCAGCCAACCCGTCGCCTCAGAATTTTGATTTTTCTTGCCGCTTTGCATGATCGGTTTGCCAATTTTAATCCCTCTCCCGCGTGATTGCGAAAGAGGGTGTTGCTTGCTTATTTGGTATAGTTTTTGTTCTTCTCGATGTCTTTGGTAATTTCGTCGGCGGCAGCGTCCAAAGTTGCCTGAACTTCAGAACCGTTTGCCAAATCTGACAATGCCTTTTCAAAAACTTTTGCAGCCACGGGATAACCCGGATAAACCGGACGCAGCGTCGCCTGAGCTTTTGAAAGCCCGAAGAACACTTCCATCGGGCCACCGGCTTTATAGTTCTTTGATGCTGCGGCTGATTCTGGTGTGGGTGGAATAAGGCCAATGCCATCAGAGAACTGTGTTAAATATTTATCCTGTAACGCAAACTGGATAAATTTATTAGCGCCATCTTGATGTTTGGATGCGGCTGAAACGCCAAACTGCCAAGATGCTGCTCCAATTTTGGGGCCTTTGCCAAAATCAGGGGCGGGCATGAACACCACATCGTCTTTGAACTTGTCGACCATGCCAAGCGCTGCCCAGTTGCCATTCCACGACAATGCATATTTGCCGCTTGCAAGGCCAGTGTCACGATCAGCAGGGCTTTGCGACGTGCCGGGAACAAGTTTGCGGGTGAACAAGCTTTGCCACCATTTTCCAAACTTCACGGCTTCTGCACCATTCAACGTGCCATCGGCGGTTTTATAGCCATCGCGGTTTACAATGTCGCCACCGAAACTTTGCAAGAAAGGGCTGAAGGCATAGGGATACCATTCACCCTTCCAGGCCATGCCAAGATCAAACGGATATTCAAATTTGCCTGATGCTTGGATTTTTAAAAGTGCAGCGTCAAATTCTTCGCCAGTCCATGGCTTGTCGACGGTTGGAATGCGAATGCCGTTGGCTTCAAGAACCGATTTGCGGCCAACCAAAGCAACAGCAGCGTCCCACAAACCCACTGAATAAACCTTACCGTTATATTTGCCGATTGGCCCGGGCAGAAACTTTGCATAGGCAGCTGGATCAACTGTCAACGGTGCCATATAGCCAGCCCAAGCCCAGCTTGGCATAACCGGTCCATCCACATCCAAAATGTCAGGAAGTTTGCCGGCCACGGCAGCGGCCGTGACAGAGTCGTTATATGCAGCTTGTGGAAATTGTTCGAGCTTCACGGCAAAATCTGTTTGAGATTTGTTGAAATCTTCAATCAGACCCATGACGATTTTCTTTTCAACATCATTGCCTGCACCGTGATACCACATAGTTAGATCAGTGGCGGCATAGGCGACAGTGGAGGCCATCAAACTGGCCAACATCATGCCACCAAATATAAGTTTCTTCATCGTTGTATTCTCCCATTGTGTTCATTTTTTCGCTGGTGGTTTTTCCGCCAGTTTCGTCTTCTTGCCTGGTCTGTCGTCAGCTCAGCGCTCGGCAAGAACCTCTCTCAACCAAAGGGCAAGGCACCAGAATTTTTGGAGCCCAACCTTCTTTTTGATGTGTTGACTCACGCATCAACTCGACCGCGCGGCGACCTATTTCAAAGTAAGGCAAAGCGACGGTGGTGAGGCGAGGGTGTAAGTTTTCGGTAATGACTTTCAGATCATCAAAACCCATGATGGACAAATCTTGTGGCACGCTAAGTCCCAGGTGCGCGGCTGCTGCATAGACATGGAATGCCACTGCGTCGTGTCCACAAATGATGGCTGTGGGCCGGTTTTTCTGTTGCAGCATTTTAAGTGCGGCTTCATAGGCCACCATGCTTTCACCATGAATTGGCCCTATCATGCCTTGCTGGTTCAAGCTCTCATCAAAGGTAACGCCAGCGTCTTTGAATGCGCGCCTGATGCCAATGCCGCGCAACCTCGTTGCATCAATTTTTGGAATGAGTGTTAAAAGCCCGATGCGTCGATGACCATTCCTTAGAAGATGTTCAGCTTGGGCATAGCCGCCGCCTTCATCATCTGGAACAAGGGATGGACGATCAGACCCACTGGCATAACAATTTGCCAAAACGATTGAATCATTGAACGCGGGCCTGCCAACGTTGTGTGATCGATGAAAGACGGATGCGTAAATCACACCTCTCACACGTTGTGCGCGGAACATGCGCCAAAATTCAACCTCTTGCTCAGCGTCGCCGTTGCTATTGGCGATAAGCAAGGTTTGATTTTGCTCTTTCAACGCGGCTTGGGCACCACGCACAATATCTACGGAATAGGGCGTCGTGGCCACGGCATCTGTCATCAACCCATAGACCGATGATTGTGCGCCACGCATCATGCGGGCGGCTTGGTTTGGAACGTAATTGAGATTTTGCAGGTGAACTTGAACAGAATCTCGCGTTTTCGCGTTCACGGCGGGATCGCCATTGACGATACGCGAGACGGTTTTGATCGAAACACCAGAGAGTTTTGCAACTTCGCGAAGTGTAACCAAGTCGTCCTCCCAGACGCGGGTGCTGTTCTTTTGACAACGTTGTCATCACCCTAAACACAAATTGACAACGTTGTCAAAAAAGAAACATTGTGCAGTGCGAAACGAGAATTGGCCTTTTCGGTTGCGAACGCAGCCACAAAATTCGTATCACTGCGCCAGCGTTTCAACCCAAGTTAAAGGTTGAGCATTTTTTGAGGTCCTATGATCCGCACCAAGAGCTTGAGCCTTCATGACCAGATTTTGTCTGATATTAAAGGCAACATCTTAAATGGGTCTTGGGCACCGGGGTTGCGAATTCCCTTTGAGATGGATCTTGCAGACAGTTATGGGGTTTCACGCGCCACGATGAACAAGGTGCTGACACAGCTGACCCAAGCGGGCTTTTTGGAACGTCGCCGCAAACTGGGAACTGTTGTATGCCGCCCGCGCATTCAATCTGCTGTTTTGGAAATTACCGATATTGAAAAACAGATCACCGGTTTGGGCCTTGTCTATTCTTATGCCCTGTTGATGCGGCGCTTGGTGAAGGACGAATTAAGCCTGAGTTGTTTGCATTATGCCGACACTATTCCATTTTGTGCGGAAGAGCGTGTTATTCAATTGAAAACTGTGCCTGAGGCGGCTTTGGTGGATTTCGCCCAAACACCGCCTGGCACTTGGTTGTTGGCGCATATGCCGTGGAGCACGGCGCGCCATGTCATCAGCGCGTTGAATGCTTCGACTGCCTTGGCCAAAAAATTGAATATAAAATTGGGCGCGGCGTGTTTGGCAATCGAACGTACAACTGAATTGAATGGCCAAACGTTAACCCATGCCCACATTATTTATCCGGGGGATAAATATCAAATGGTGGCGCAATTTTCGCCGCATCTAGAAGGCTAGACTATTCGTCCTTATAAACGCGTTCACGTTTTTCGTGGCGCTCTTGGGCTTCAATGGAAAGTGTTGCTATGGGTCTTGCGTCTAAACGGCGAAGGCCAATGGGATCACCAGATTCTTCGCAATAGCCATAAGAACCATCCTCGATGCGCTTGAGGGCGGAATCGATTTTGGAAATTAATTTGCGCTGACGGTCACGCGTGCGCAATTCTAAAGACCGATCTGTTTCCGATGATGCACGATCGGCCACATCTGGTAGAATGTGGTTTTCTTCGGCCAAATGATTCAGAGTTTCTTGGCTTTCACGCAAGATGTCGTCTTTCCAAGCCAACAGTTTGGCCTTGAAATAAGCCACCTGCTTTTCATTCATAAAAGGCTCTTTATCCGAAGGCACGTAATTTCCATCAAGAACGTCAGACATGAATTGATCTCCTAATCTGGCGGCTTATAGCCATCGGCTTGCAACGCTTCAAGGGTTGTAAACTGCTTGATTTTTGTGACGGTTTGCCGGCGATTCGGGCTTCGGCTGTCTCATTTTGAGACAAGTCTGATTTTTCATCCTTAACGCAATCTTAGAACAATCACTGCATTCTTAGTGAAGTCTGGGTCAGTTTGGATTGTATCATGCGTTTTTTATCAATGTTTGCGTTATTCGCCAGTGCCTCTGTATTATCGGGCTGTGCCGGCAATGCTTTGGAAGCTTTAAACACACCCTGTATTGTTTCTCCGGCAAATATCAATTGTGGGGTTACTGGCACAACAGGCACCGGAACTACGGGCACCGGGACCACGGGCACCGGAACGACTGGTACTGGAACCACAGGCACGGGAACCACAGGTACCACCAACACGGGCAATACATCTGGTTTGTCGACCGGAGATTCCACATTGGTTTTAGAAAAATCTGTATTGCAAGTTGATCCAACCACAAAAATTTATAAGCCCGGCGTTTCGAAATTAACTGAAGTGCAGGGCCAAACTGCAATTTTAGAAATCAATACAAACACTGCCGACAATAATGCTTGGCCGATTGCAAAAACCATGGCGATCTATCCTGCTGGCACAGGAGCTGGCCAAGGCTTGGGCAATGTGGCCTTAGGCGGCGTTTATGATGAATATCGATCTTACACCGCCAATTCGGTTGATGAAGAGTTGCAAGTTTGGCACTTTAACAACAGCTATGCCACGCAATACCGTGATTTGAGTGCTGGTGGAACCGATGCCATTCATCAAGCGTGGTCGTTCGGTGGCACACACACAACAGCCGCTGCTATGCCCACTTCTGGTTCAGTGAACTATGCCGGGAAGTTTGGTGCTACTGCGGTGACCAAGGGCTTTACAGATACGACCGACACCAAGCAGACAATTTCGTTCAACAACCAATGGCGTGTTGATGGCGATACTGCGGCAACTGCTAACTTTGGCACAGGCGCGTTCAGCGCAGTTCTCACACCTAAAAGTTGGATTGCTGTTCAAACAATGAATTTGCTGACCAATGGCGTGAACGCGGTGCCGGCTGATGCATTGAATTCGCAAGGCGGGGCAAATGCTGCCGCCTTCATGGTGGCGCCGATTAATTTGAAGGGCACGATCAGCGGAAATTCAATTTCAAATGGCACTGCCAATTGGGATACGTCTTCGGGCATTGTAACAAACAGCACAACAAACCCCATGTATGGCGGCTTCTTTGGCGCAACAGCCAACGAAGTGACGGGCAGTTTTGCACTTGATGGCATGCTTCCAGCACCCACGGGCGGTGTTGCACCAATCAACCCAGACACGCGCGCTTATCTCCAGATGAGCGGCATCTATGATGCGCAATAGGTTTCGAGATTGAAGTTAAGGTTAGGCACACCAACTTTCAAAGGGCGCAAAGTGATTTGCGCTCTTTTGGCGCTTTTGGCGCTGCCAATATCAGCACAGGCCGCAACAACTTTAACGCCAGATCATTTGGCTTATTATCAACAGGCCAATGAAGGTGCACGCGTTCAAGTTTTGATCAAGCTTGCTCAATCTGAACATTTTGAAGATGCAGAAATTTTATTGCAAAGGATTCCTCTGCAAGGCCCACATGCAGCCAATCGAACATTATTTATACGCGGTTTGATTTGTGAGAAGCGTGGCCAACTGACGGAAGCGGCCGCAAAGTTTCGCGCGGCTTTGGCCAGCGATCCTAAACTGACGATGGTGCGCGCAGAATTGGCGCAAGTTTTGGTGGCGCTTGGTGAAGATGACAGCGCCAAACATCATTTAGAGCTATTGGAAGCTGACGCGCCAACGCCACAACAGGCCAACGGCATTCGGTCGTTTGTTGAAAAACTTGATGCGCAAACGCCGTTTCGATTCAGCGGGTTTATATCTTTGGCACCCAGCACAAATATAAACCAAGGTTCATCGCACAAAGATGTAACAACACCTGATGGTTGGGACAGCGCCACGATTGACCCCAGCAGCCAACGCGCCAGCGGCATTGGCGAAACAGTTGGCGCCAGCGTTGGCTATGTGAAGCGTTTGGGCGATCATTTTCAAACAGTTCTTGCCGCCAATGTTGGCGGCAGCATTTATAGCGATCAGAGGTTTGATAGTTTGGGCTTTAGCCAATCTGCCGAGCTTCGCTATATGTTGGATGGCGGTTATTTCGGCATTGGTGCCGTTGGTTCCCAAGCAATTGACACGGCCGCGTTTAATTTGGGTTATTATAGTTTTGGGCCACGCATTTCATTTTCTAAAATGTTGTCTCAGCGTGATCAATTTTCCGGCAGCGCAACCTATGAATGGCGAAGACCCGTGGGCGCAGCATTTGCCAACAGCACGGCTTTGCAAACCAATGCGACATGGACGCATGCGATTGACTCAGGCTCTAACATTGCGCTGCTCGGTGGCTATGACAATGTTACAAATTTTTTGAGCTATAACGCCTATCAAGCTGAAACATTTGGCCTTGGCTTTTATAAAGAAATGCCTTGGGGCCTTACGGTTGAGGGCCAAGGCACGGTGCGTTTTGCCCAATTTGGCGATATTACACCCGTCTATAACCTGACACGCACAGACCAGCGCTATACGGGTTCTGCTACCTTGACCAAGCGTGATTGGAACTGGTTTGGCTTTGCGCCATCTTTGAACTATACCTATGTGCGCAATGTTTCGAACATCGATCTTTATGACTATGACAGCCATTCCGTTGACTTTCGCCTGACGAAAGATTTCTGATGCTTGTTTGGCGTGGTTGAACTGGCTAAAGCACTTCCATGAAATTTAAATCTGCCCAAGAGTTTTTGAATCTCCCTTCCAAATCTGTCACGGTTTTGGGTATGTCTGGCGTGGGCAAAACCACCTTGGCAGCACTTTTGCAAAAGCAGAACTGGTTTCAATACTCCGTCGATTATCGCATTGGCACGCGCTATATGGATGAACATATCGTCGACAATTTCAAAAGCGAGGCGATGCGCAATCCGTTCTTAAGCGAATTGCTGCGTAGCGACTCTATTTATATTCGCTCTAACATTACGTTTGATAATCTTTCGCCGCTGTCTACTTATTTGGGAAAGCCCGGCAATGTTGCGCATGGCGGCATTTCATTTGCTGAATATAAGCGCAGGCAGAGCCAACATCGCGATGCAGAAATTCATGCGTTGCTCGATGTGCCCACGTTTATTGAGCGCGCAAAAGAAATCTATGGCTATGACAATTTTATTTGCGATTCAGGCGGGTCACTCTGCGAAGTGGTTGATGTGAAAAATGCGGCAGACCCGGTTTTAAAAACTCTCAGCGAAAAATCGGTTTTGATTTACATTGAGGGAACACCCGAACATGCCAAAATGTTGGTTGAGCGGTTTCGCAAAAACCCTAAGCCCATGTATTATCAGCCCGCATTTCTTGATGCCAAGTGGGTCGAATATAAGGCTTTGAAAAACATTCAGAACGACGATGATGTGGCGCCGGATGATTTTGCGGTGTGGGGATTTGAGCAATTGTTGCACCACCGCATTCCGCTTTATCGCAAAATTGCTGATCAGTTTGGTTATACAATTCCCATGTCGGTTATTCCGACCATTCACAACCAAGCAGATTTTGAACGGGTGATCGCTGCTGCCATTGATGGCAGTTTACGCTGATGCCCATTCGTATTCCCAACACACTTCCGGCCCGCGCAATTCTTGAAAAAGAAGGCGTGATGGTTATGCCCGAAGCCACGGCCAATCGACAAGAGATAAGGCCCTTGCGCATTGGTCTTTTGAATTTGATGCCCAATAAAATCAAAACTGAAACACAGTTTGCTAGGCTTATTGGTGCAACACCCTTGCAGGTGGAATTGACGTTGGTAACAACAGCCAGCCACACGCCAAAAAATACGTCACAAGACCACATGCTGGCATTTTATAAAAATTTTGAAGATGTGAAGCATGAGCGGTTTGATGGTTTCATCATCACGGGTGCGCCGGTTGAACTTTTGCCTTTTGAAGAGGTTACCTATTGGCAGGAGCTTTCAGATATTTATCGCTGGACACAAACCAATGTGCATTCAACATTCAATATTTGTTGGGCAGCACAAGCGGCGATCTATCATTTTCACAAAGTGCCCAAATATGCCTTGGCCGATAAAGCTTTTGGCATTTACCCGCATCGCAATTTAAATCCGGCTTCGGTTTATTTGCGTGGCTTTTCGGATGATTTTGCCATGCCTGTTTCACGCTGGACAGAAAATAGAAAATCGGATTTGCCCAAGAACAAGGGATTGGAAATTTTGATGGAGTCCGATGACGTGGGCTTGTGTCTGATCAACGATGCTGTTCGCCGCCAAATTTATATGTTCAACCACATTGAATATGATACCCATTCACTGGGCGATGAATATCGGCGTGACGTTGAAGCCGGCAAAGCCATCAATAAGCCAGCACATTATTTTCCAGCAAATGACCCATCACAAGTTCCAGAAAATCGTTGGCGCGCCCATGCCCATTTGCTTTTTGGCAATTGGATCAACGAAATGTATCAGACGACGCCTTACGATTTGGCAGACATTGGCAAATAACAGTTTTTTCTAATACCACCGAACCGCATAAACTTGTGGCAGTGTTGAACTGATTATTGCCCATGTGTCGCCTTGATCTTCGCTCACCCAGACATTGCCAGTGGTTGAACCCATTGCCAATTTTTCGCCGGTGTCATCAATGGCTAAGGCATGGCGAAATACCACGTCATAGGCTTGCTTTTGGGGAAGGCCTTTTTTCAGGCTTTTAAAAGTTTTGCCGCCGTTTCTGGTGCGTGTAACCACCAATGCGCCATCAACCGGGATGCGTTTTTCATCTTTGATGCCGGGCACGAACCATGCGGTGTTGGCATCGTTCGGATGAACAACAACGCCAAAACCAAAGCTGGATGGGCTGGCCTCCACACTTTGCCAAGTTTTTGCATTATCATCAGATTTGAAAATGCCCGCATGATGTTGCACCCAAAATTTTGATGGTTCGCTCAAACATTGCACCATCATATGCGGGTCTTGGCCATCGGGGCTTTCAGCTTCTGATTTTGGGCCAGTGTCAAACTTCATACCGTGGGCAGATTGGGCCCAAGTTTTTCCGCCATCTTCCGTGCGCCAAACTCCGCCGCATGAAACCGCAACGCGAACCACATCAGGGTTGCGTGGGTCCACACAAATTGAATGAATGCCTGGAATATCGGCCCCGCCGCCCAACCATTTGTTGCGATCTGGATGACGCCACAGGCTTTCCATCAGTTCCCACGTTTCGCCACGATCTGTTTTTTTGAATAGGCCTCCAGGCATTGTGCCACACCACAGTGTGCCCTTTTGTTTTGGCCCGCCAGTTTCAAGTGCCCAAATCAATTGTGTTGACCAGTTCACGGGTTTTCCCCAGCCATCTTTATCGTCGAGGCCTTCTGGCTTTGGCGGATATTTGGGGGATTGAATTTCCACCCAGGTTTTTTTGCCTTTGTCGCGCCTATGAAGTTTAACGCCGAAATGACCGTGGTTCAAAGCCGCGTAATCTGTGCCATCTCTGGCATCATGCAGCGCCAAGGTGACATTATCGCCCAAGAAATGCGTGGCTTTAATCGACCAAGAGCTATGCGTTTTGGCCAATTCGAAAAGGCCTTTGCGCGTTGACACGAAAATGTTCTTTTGCATCTCATCCTCCTGAAAGCGCTTGCATCACCCAGATTTCGGAATCGGGCTCTACCGCATCTGTAAATGCTTTGAGATCTGTAATGGCCTTGCCATCAATTAAAATGCGCATGTGTTTTCGCAAATGGCCTTGATCATCCAGCACATAAGTTTTGAGACGTTCATTTTTTGCAAAGGCTTGTTGCAATGCGTGATGCAGCATTGTTGCGCTCACTTCAACGGCGGGCGAATCAACATGGCGGCGCAAGTTCGAGGTGAAATTTATTTTTGCCATGGGTCAGCTTAACATAGTGTATATTTCACGCCAGAGGAGTATTGCCCTGCTATGATGAATCGTCGACACATTTTTGCCCTTCCTTTTGCTTTGCTTGCCGCCGCGGCGCAGGCCCATTCTTATAAGTTGGGTTCGTTGGCAATTGGCCACGCTTGGGCCAAACCTTCCAGTGACAACGAAACAGAAGCCATGATGCCCATTGCAAACGGTGGCACTGAAATCGATTATCTCATCAAGGCCACATCTGCGGTTTGTGACAGGGTTGAATTTCGTGTTGAAAAGCAAAAGTTTGAAAAGTTAGAACTGGCTGTCGGCAGGCCATTTCCCATGCGCCCCAAAGGCCCACATTTGCAAATGATCGGCTTGAAAAAGGCTCTGGTGCAGGGCGAGATGGTTGCCATGACCCTGGTGTTTGAAAAGGCGGGCACGATTGACATTGAACTTCATGTTGAAACGACACCGGGCGCCTAAGGCTGATTTGACGTGAATGCCAAAACCAAGACAATCATAGGTGCGATAACCGCTTTGTCTTGCTGCAATATTGCGGTTGGATTGTCAGTGCAGCTTGTTCCTTTGGTGATGGATGCTGAACATGATTTAAAACTGCTGATTGGACTTAATACAACCATTGGCCAATTGGGTGTTTTGATTTCAGGATTTTCTCTACCTTTTTTGGCGCGGCGTTTTCAGGGCCGTAAAATGGTTTTGATTGCCGTTGCAGTGTTAATTGTAGCTATGTTGGGTTTTGCATTTTTGCAGCCGCGCTGGGGTTGGTTTGGCGCGCGGTTTTTGGCTGGGCTTTGCATATCAATTTTGTTCACCATCAGCGAAACGTGGATACAAACCGCTGCTGATGATCAATCCCGCGCCCGTGTGCTGGGGCTTTATATGAGCATGTTGACCATCTCATTCGGGGTAGGGCCATTTCTAATTCCTATGATCGGATTTGCTGGGCCTTGGCCTTGGTTTGTGGGCATGGGCACAATGGCCGTGGCCTTTTTGGTGTTGAGTTTTCTCACCGTAGAGGAAGCTGCGCACCAGCAATCAGGCGGGCGTTTTGCCGTTACCCTTGCCAAAGCGCCGTTGGTTTTTATCTGCGTTAAATTTACCACATTGTTTGAAGCAATTATGCTGAGCTTCTTTACGCTTTATGCTTTGGCAGAGGGATTGTCGTTGGCCAATGCAACATCGCTTTTGGGGTTTGGCATTGCTGCGGGTTTGCTGTTCTTTTATCCGATTGGCCAATTGGCCGACCGTTGGTCGAGGCGCGGCACAATTTTTTTGTGTTCAGGCGTGGCCATCATCACTTGTCTTTTGCAGCCCTATTTTATCGCAAGTTGGATGATTTGGCCCTTGATTGTTTTGGTGCGGGCTGGTGCGTTCGGCACATATCTCAATGGTTTTGCGATGCTAGGGGACACATTCAAAGGCCCTGAGTTGGTAACAGCTTCTGCCTTGGTTTCAATTCTTTGGGGCGTGGGCGGGTTGGTTGGCCCGCCGCTTACGGGTTTTGCAATTGATCAATTTGGCATTTGGGTTTTGCCTTTGATCATGGCCTCTTGCTATGTGCCTGTTTTGATTGCTTCTGCGATGAAACAGCAAGACTTGATTTTGACATAGGTCACAGCCATATTGCGTTTATAATTCTATGGGGGCGCAAGATGCGTTTAATTAAATTTCTAGTTCTTGGTCTTGTCGCAATCACGTTGGCAGGCTGTGGCATAAATAATGTGCCAACATATCAGCAGGCCATGAACGGCAAATGGGCCGAGGTGCAAAATCAATATCAGCGCCGCGCAGATTTGGTGCCCAACCTTGTTGAAACCGTGAAAGGTTATGCAGCACAAGAAAAAGATGTGTTGACCGCTGTTGTTGAAGCGCGTGCCAAGGCAACATCTATTCAGCTTTCACCCGATATCATCAACAACCCGGAAGAGTTCCAAAAATATCAGGCCGCACAAGGTCAGCTTTCTCAGGCTTTGGGCAAGTTGCTTTCAATTACGGAAGCCTATCCAGATTTGAAATCCAACCAAAACTTCTTGGCTTTGCAATCGCAATTGGAAGGCACTGAAAACCGCATCGCTGTGGCCCGCAAAGATTATATTGAAGCCGTGCAGATCTATAACACTGAACTGGTGACAATTCCTGGTCGGTGGTGGGCAGCGTTGCTGTACCCAACGGCAAAACCAGCCGCAAATTTCGATGCAACGCCCGGTTCAGCAACACCGCCGAAGGTTGATTTCAACAAGCCTAAGGCCTGATCAATTTCATGTTGCGCCTTCGGGCCATCATTATCGTGCTTGCGGCATTTCTGGCCGCAAGCATTGCGTTTTCTGCGCCCAATCTTCCCGCACTCACCGGGCGCGTGGTAGATGGTGCTGGCGTTCTAGACAGCACACAAAAAACCATCCTTGAAAACCGGCTGGCAGATTATGAATCCCAATCTGGCCACCAGATTGCCATTGCCACAGTGGCTTCGCTTGAGGGCTATGATATTCGCGATTATGGCAACCAGCTGGCGCGCAAATGGGCGCTTGGGCAAAAGGGCAAAGATGATGGTGTGTTGGTGTTGGTTGCGCCCACAGAACACAAAACATCAATTGAAGTGGGCTATGGGCTTGAGGGTGATTTAACCGACGCCACGTCTTCCATCATTATTCAACATGCGATGATCCCGCGCTTTAAGGCCGGCGATTATTCAGGCGGGCTTTATGCCGGCCTTGACGACATTCAAAAGGTGATCGGCGGACAGGGCGACCAAGTGGTGCAATCGGCCCAACAGCAACCTGCACCCACGCTGGCTGATATTTTGCCCTTCATCATTTTCTTTTTTGTTGTTCTGATCATTATTTACAATGCCTCGCATGGCAGGCGCATCATTTTCATTCCGGGCGGGTCGGGCGGCGGTTTTGGCAGCGGTGGTGGTGGTTTTAGCGGCGGAAGCGGCGGTGGCTTTTCAGGCGGTGGTGGCGGATTTGGCGGCGGCGGCGCATCGGGCGGATGGTGACATGTTAATGTGGGGCCATGATCTTTCACCAGCAGAGCGCAGCAAGGTTACGCTGGCCATAAAAAAAGCTGAACTGCAAACCAGCGGTGAAATTGTGGTTGTGGCTGCGCGCGCCAGTGATGACTATATCCACGTGCCTATTCACATTGCTGCAGCTTGCGCACTGGCCGTGCCTTTTCTGATGCCATTTATTGCGCGATTTTTTCCGTGGTCTGCAATAGCAATGCCTTGGGTTTTTGCCACGCAATTGATTGTGTTTATTCTGGTGGCGGTGGTTCTAAGCATGCCGTTTTTTCGATATTCGATCACGCCAAATAAGTTGATGCGAAAATATGCCCACCGCAACGCGGCGACGCAATTTTTGGCATTGAATACGCACGGCACGGGCGGGCGCACGGGTGTTTTGATTTTTGTATCTTTGCTTGAGCGGTATGTGGAAGTGATTGGCGATACGGCCATTGCACAAAAAGTAACGAAGGCCGATTGGCAAAAAATTATTGATGCCATGCTGCCGATGCTTGCCAAGAATCAAACCACAGATGCGTTGGTTCTGGGGGTGGAACATTGCGGCACCATTCTCAAACAGCATTTTCCGGCGGGCTCAAACAATACGAATGAATTGCCTGATCACTTTATCGTTTTAAACTGAAACATTCTTTGGCTTGCGCTTGGCGCTTGTTTGTGTTTTGAACCGCCTCAGAGGATAAAATGACAACACGCAGATTCTTTTTAAGTGCAATGTTTGGAAGCGTGGCAATCGCTGCAACAAGCGTTCGTGCTGAAGCCACGGCCAACCCGTTTGATTTTCCGCAAGAGAATAGTGATAAACGAGGCGCTGCAAAGAAAGTTGCGCCAAGCCGCGCTACCATTGCTTATTCTGGTGCAACAATTGTTGATTTTGCGTCGGTTGAAAAACCCGGCACAATTATCATTAAAACGCAGGAACGTGCACTTTATCAAATCTTGGATAAAGGCAAAGCCAAGCGTTTTCTTGTGGCTGTTGGCAAAGAGGGTTTTGCTTGGTCTGGCGTTGCTAAAGTTGGCATGAAACGCGAAAACCCGACGTGGACACCGCCAGCCGAAATGATTGAACGCAAGCCCGAATATGCAAAGTGGGCCGATGGCATGCCCGGTGGATTGCCTTTCAATCCGTTGGGGCCACGGGCTATGTATCTTTTCACGAAAACTGGCGATACCGGCTTTCGCATTCATGGCACAATCCACCCTGAGTCAATTGGCACCGCGGCATCTTCTGGCTGCATCCGCATGTTGAACCGCGAAGTGATTGATCTCTATGCAGTGACAAAAGTTGGCACAAAGGTGATTGTTATTTAGTGACAGCCTTTGACCCAGCCCATATCCACATGAAAATGATCAGCGTGGGCGGCGTTATAATCGGGGCTGAGGGTTAGATTGAAATAGCTGCAAATGCCATCTCTCAGGTCGTGCAGGAAAGCACTTTCCGGCCCATCTTCACGCCACTTCTTACGAATGTTGATCGTTTTTCCATCGGCCAAGCGCACGCCTGAAACGTCTATCGCATTGGCAGTGGCATGTTCGCTCATCGCATGAGAGCCGCGAATGGTGCGGCAGTTGTATGAACCAAAATGAGTGATCTCCTTTACACTTTGGCCGAAATATTTCTGGGCCGCGGGCTGCACCACATTTCTGTCCCACATATAAAGGCGCGCGGCAATTGTGCAGCGGGTTTGTTCTTCTCTCACATTGGCTTTTGAAAGCTTTCGCAGCAAAACTGTTCCATATTTATGGCAGGCATTGCTGAAGGTTTCATCAGGTTCCAGAACGGCGTTCACCTCTGCGGCGGCAAGGGCCTTGCTGCATAGTTCAGGTTTAAGATCAAAGGCCCCTAAGCGATAACTGGTCAACCAATCTGGCGGAGATCTGAGATTTTGCGGGGCCACAGGTATTAAGCGCAGCTGGAACGCCGTGGCTGCCAACATAAGCAAGAAAACCAGAAATATAAACAGTTTTACAAACTTGCCACCCAACGCAAAAACTCCGCTATTTGCCGCATCTTAGTTTCTTTGCGCTGCAACATGAACCTGCTATTGAACACTGAGCTTTAGCGAAATCAAGGCACAAAAATGAACAATCGACCACTTTCCCCGCATTTGCAGATCTATCGGCCCATGTTGTCGATGACCATGTCGATTTTGCATCGCATAACAGGAATTGGGCTGGCATTGGGCATTTTGGGCTTGGTGTGGTGGCTGGTTTCCGCCTCAACATCTGACGCTTATTTCGCATTGGTTCAGGGCTTCTTTTTCAACTGGTTTGGCCGCTTGGTTTTGTTTGGAATGACGTGGGCGTTGATCCACCACATGCTGGGCGGGTTGCGCCACTTTGTGTGGGACATGGGCCACGGATTTCAGCTGAATAAAGTTGAATGGCTGGTACGATTGAATCTGATCGGATCTGTTGTCATCACCGTATTGATCTGGGTGATTGGTTATGGAGTTCGGGCATGAGTATGCGATCTGATCTGGGCAAAGTGCGCGGACTTGGTGCGGCCCATAGCGGCACAGAACATTTTTTGATGCAGCGCGTGACGGCGGTTGCCAATGTGCCGCTGGTGATTTTTCTTTTATATTTCGTCATTTCACATTTGGGCGCGCCGCGTGCCGCCGTGCTGGCATCGCTTAAAAACCCACTGGCTGCCATTGCACTTTCACTCAGCATTATATCAATCACGTGGCACATGAAGCTTGGTCTGCAAATGGTGATTGAAGATTATGTTCAAGGCCATGGTGCAAAAATTACAGCACTTTTGGTGAACCTGTTTTACGCCTTGGGCCTTGCCGCCATCGGCCTTTATGCAATTTTGAAAATGAGCCTTGGTGTTTGATGACTTCTTATCCGATTACTGATCATTCTTTTGATGTGCTGGTTGTGGGGGCAGGCGGTTCTGGTCTTCGTGCCGCCCTTGGCGCTTCGCAAGCTGGCCTAAAAACAGCATGTATATCAAAAGTTTTTCCAACACGTTCGCACACTGTGGCAGCACAAGGTGGCATTGCCGCATCACTTTCCAACATGGGGCCTGATTCATGGCAGTGGCACATGTATGACACGGTGAAGGGTGCTGATTGGTTGGGCGATCAAGACGCCATTGAATATTTGGTGCGCAATGCACCCACAGCAGTTTACGAACTTGAACATTTTGGCATGCCGTTTTCACGCACAGAAGAAGGTAAAATTTATCAACGCCCCTTCGGGGGGCACATGATGAATATGGGTGAAGGCCCGCCCGTGCAGCGCACCTGTGCGGCCGCTGATCGCACCGGACATGCCATGTTGCACACGCTTTATGGCCAATCTCTGCGTTATGACACCGCGTTTTTTATTGAATATTTCGCGTTGGATTTAATTATGGAAAACGGTGCCTGTCGCGGCATTATGGCGATGAATATGGAAGATGGAACCATCCATCGGTTTCGTGCCCATCAAACAATTTTGGCCACGGGTGGTTATGGCCGTGCCTATTTCTCGGCCACGTCAGCCCACACGTGCACGGGCGATGGCAACGCCATGGTGCTTCGCGCAGGGCTGCCTTTGCAGGATATGGAATTTGTGCAATTTCACCCCACGGGTATCTATGGTGCGGGTTGTCTGATCACTGAAGGTGCACGCGGTGAAGGCGGGTATTTAACCAACTCTGCTGGCGAACGCTTTATGGAACGTTATGCGCCTTCTGCCAAAGATTTGGCTTCGCGCGATGTGGTTTCACGTTCCATGACGCTGGAAATTCGTGAAGGCCGTGGTGTGGGCAAATTGAAAGACCACATTCATCTGCATCTTGAACATCTTGATCCGGCTGTATTGCACGAACGGCTGCCTGGCATTTCAGAAAGTGCGCAGATTTTTGCGGGCGTTGATGTTACCAAAGAACCAATCCCGATTTTGCCAACGGTGCATTATAACATGGGTGGCATTCCCACCAATTATCATGGTGAAGCCTTGGCGGGTGACAAGAAGAACCCAGAAAAAACTGTGCCTGGTCTTATGGCTGTGGGCGAGGCGGCTTGCGTTTCGGTTCACGGCGCAAATCGTTTGGGTTCAAATTCATTGATTGATCTGGTGGTTTTTGGCCGCGCTGCTGCTTTGCGCTGTGTTGAAACAGTAAAGCCCGGGGCACCCCACGCTGATTGGGCAAAGGACGCTGGCCAGGCATCCATCAGTCGACTGGATCATTATCGCAACGCCAAGGGCACCATGCCCACCGCAGTGTTAAGGGCCCAAATGCAACGCGCCATGCAAGACGATGCGGCCGTGTTCCGCACGGGCAAAACCCTGCAAGAGGGTTCTGATAAAATTAACGCAATCTGGAACAACATCGACACTATCGCTGTGACAGATCGTTCGCTCATCTGGAACAGCGATTTGATTGAAACATTAGAATTTGAAAATCTCATTTTGCAAGCGGCGGCCACAGTAGATTCAGCACTTGCCCGCGAAGAAAGCCGCGGCGCACATGCAAGGGAAGACTTTCCCAAACGCGATGACAAAAATTGGATGAAACATTCCTTGGCATGGACAGATAGTGCGAAGCGCGAAGTTACGCTTGGCTCGCGCCCCGTGCACACTTTTACAATGAGCAAAGACATCGATTACATCAAGCCAAAGGCGCGGGTGTATTGATGGCAACACGAGTTACTTCTGGAGCAATTCTTGTTGATGCCCTATTGGACGAACTTGAATGTGATAACAACAATCAACTTGCAAAAAAACTGAATTGCAATGCCGATCAAATCTCGAAATGGCGCTCAAAAGACTTAACGACCACCACTGCAACAAACATCATCAAGCGCATGGATACTCGATTCGTCAGAAATTCATTTAGAAGTATTTGCGAATTTCGAAAGTTGGCTCTTTTGCAAGAAGGGAAGCCAAATACACTGCGCAACCGTATCAAATCCCAAGAACTTTGTGATCAATTGGAGAGGGAAATCGGCATCTACACATTTTATGATTCAAGTGGTCGTTTGATCTATGTTGGTAAAACAGTGAAGAATTCACTTCTTGCTGAAATGGGACAACAGTTCACTAAACGCAGAGTCCGTATACGTAAAACCAATTCAAAAGGAGAGTTCCGCCATGAGTGGGTACATCTTCGAGATTTTGTGGATTACTGTTCGGCTTATTCTGTTCATCACTCCGTTATTTCAGATTTTGAAGCATTGATAGCTCGGATTGCGCCGAACGATATTGCAAACGACCAAATTCCGAAATACAGGAAATAGACACACCATGGTTGCATTTACACTTCCGCAAAATTCTAAAATTCAGCAGGGCAAAGTTCATCCGATGCCGGTTGGCACGAATGTCAAATCTTTCAAGATCTATCGGTGGAACCCCGATGATGGCAAAAACCCGCAGGTGGATACTTACCATGTGAACATGGATGACTGTGGGCCGATGGTTTTGGATGCGCTTGTCAAAATCAAGAACGAGCAAGATCCCACGCTAACCTTCCGTCGTTCTTGCCGCGAAGGCATTTGCGGTTCATGCGCCATGAATATTGATGGTGCTAACACGCTCGCTTGCTTAAAGGCCTGCGGTGATGTGAAAGGCGATGTGCGGATTTATCCCCTGCCGCATATGCCGGTTATCAAAGATCTGGTGCCGGATTTATCGCGTTTTTATGCGCAACATCGCTCAATTGAGCCTTGGCTTAAAACCACCACGCCAACGCCGCAAGCCGAATGGAAACAATCTGAGGCCGAACGGGCTTTGCTTGATGGGCTTTATGAATGCATTTTATGTGCGTGCTGTTCCACATCTTGCCCCAGCTATTGGTGGAATGGTGACCGTTACCTTGGCCCAGCAGTTTTGCTGCAAGCTTATCGCTGGTTGATTGATTCCCGCGATGAAGCCACAGGGGAGCGCTTGGATAATTTGGAAGACCCGTTCCGCCTCTATCGGTGCCACACCATTATGAATTGTGCCAAGGCTTGCCCCAAGGGTTTGAGCCCGGCGAAAGCAATTTCAGAAATTAAAAAAATGATGGTTGAGCGACGAGTGTAAACTTTGACCGATCATCGCGATCTTGTTTTGGCTTATCGTTCGTATAGTTTGCCGCGCGCTGAAGTGATTATCGGAATGCTGAATGCTTATGGCATTGAGGCTGTGATGTTTGACCGGAATTTCAATGCCAACAATGGTCATTTGTTGATGGCGACGGGCGGATTTCGCATTATGGTGCAATCTGGCCAACTTCGTGAGGCGCAAGATTTGCTAAAAGCATTTCGGGACACTGATAATTTTCCTGAATCTGAGTCCTTTCAAAAAAAGCTATTTTTCCATTCGGCTTGGCTTTTGTTGATGGCCTATTTGGGCGTGTGGGCGCCTGTTTGGTTACGAAAGCGCGACCGCTAGTGTTCAACAAACCCAAAATGCAAACGCCCTATGATGGGTCATCCAAGCCCTTCACTATTGGCCTGAAGCCCTTGGAACTTTCTGAGTGGATTGAAATCGACGATCAATGGCCACATTATATTGCTGAAAAGCAGCGGCTTTATTCTGAAATTCCCGAAAAAGTTCTGGTGGCTGAAGACGGCACAATCGAAGCGCAGCAAGAAGTGTTTGATTTGATTGTTGAACATTTGGCCAAAAAATTTCCACAGATCAATGTTCAAGAACACCAAGGATTAGGAAAAGGGCCGCTGGCCCGCGCCGCACTCTTTGTTCAAGAAGATCTGGTGTTGATGCGAAAATCAGCTGAGGGCTGGCGATTGGTTGCGGCTTCCTTGTGTTTTCCTTCGGCATGGAATTTGCTGGAAAAATTTCGCAAACCCTTGCATCACATTCATGCACCCGTGCCGGAATTTGGCGAAGGCACGCGTAACGCTTCATTGATTGAACGGATGTTTGATAATTTGCGCGTGGAAAATCCGGTGATCCGATGGAATTGGTCGCTGCACGACGATATGAAACTTTATCACCCCCATTCAAATTCTGGCCCGGGCCGGCGCTTTGGCGAAAATGATTTGCGCGGCCACGTGATCTTGCGCCTTGAACGGCAGACGTTGCGCAAATTGCCAAAATCGGGCGATATTCTTTTCACCATTCGCATTCAAGTTGATCCGCTGGAAGTTTTGGAGAAACACCCTGATGGTGCAAACTTGGCGCTGGCAATTGATCAACAGCTTTCCGATTTGTCTCCTCCACAATTGGACTATAAAGGCTTAAGCGACGAACGGCTTAGGCTTTCGGCGCGATTAAAACAGATTGGCCAAAAGCAATGACAGTTGCCCACCCCATCCTTGCCGAATTGCGCGCCGAGATTGACGCTGTGGACGCACAACTTGTGGCCCTTTTGCAAAAGCGATTTGAAATTGCTGATCGGGTTATTGCCCTAAAAGCCCGTGAGGGAATTGCAGCCGCATTGCCTGACCGCATTGAACAAGTGGTTCAAAATGTTTTGCACCTTGCTGCAGATAGCAATGTTCCGCCAAAAGCAATTGAAATGCTCTGGCGAACGCTGATTGCTGAAACAATCGCCTATGAAGAAAAAGCTTTGCGCAAAAAGGCGTGAACGCATTTGTATTGCGCTGCAATATTGGCTATAGGTCGCCCATCATCATCCCATAATGAGGCCTGCCATGTCGCTTGATTCTTTTAAATCCCGCAAGACGCTCAAGGTGGGTTCAAAGACCTACACTTATTTCAGCTTAAAGGCGGCGGAGAAGAATGGGCTGAATGGCATTTCGGCATTGCCCGCATCCATGAAAGTGCTGCTTGAAAACCTGTTGCGCAATGAAGATAATCGTACCGTTACCAAAGCCGACATTCAGGGCTTTGTGGCTTGGCTTTCCAACAAGGGCAAAGAAGACAAGGAAGTGGGCTTCAGGCCCGCCCGCGTTTTGATGCAAGATTTTACTGGCGTTCCGGCCGTGGTGGATTTGGCTGCCATGCGTGATGGCATGCAGGCCTTAAAAGGCAACGCGCAAAAAATTAATCCACTGGTGCCGGTTGATCTGGTGATTGACCATTCGGTTGTTGTTGATAGTTTTGGCAACAGCAAAGCGCTGGCCGCAAATGTGAAGCGCGAATATGAACAAAATGAAGAGCGGTATAAATTTTTGAAATGGGGCCAAGGTACCTTTGAAAACTTCCGCGTGGTGCCCCCCGGCACAGGTATTTGCCACCAAGTGAATTTGGAATATCTTTCTCAAACTGTGTGGACGCGGGATGAGAAACACAAAGGCAAAAAAGTAACCGTTGCTTATCCTGATACGCTTGTTGGCACAGACAGCCACACAACAATGGTGAACGGCCTTGGCGTTTTGGGTTGGGGTGTTGGTGGCATTGAGGCCGAGGCCGCGATGCTGGGCCAGCCGCAATCTATGTTGTTGCCAGAGGTGATTGGTTTCAAATTCACGGGCAAACTTAAAGAAGGTGTGACTGCAACTGATCTCGTTTTGCTGGTCACCCAAATGCTGCGCAAAAAAGGTGTTGTTGGCAAGTTTGTTGAATTCTTTGGCCCGGGCCTTTCAGCGTTAACCTTGGCTGATCGTGCCACCATCGCCAACATGGCGCCGGAATATGGCGCAACATGCGGCTTCTTCCCGGTTGATAAAATTACGTTGGATTATCTCACACTGTCTGGCCGCAAAAAATCGCAAGTGGCGCTGGTTGAAAAATATGCTAAGGCGCAAGGACTGTTTATCACCAAGGATGAACCCGTTTTCACCGATACTTTAAGCCTTGATCTTGCAACCGTTATGCCCGCCATGGCCGGGCCAAATCGTCCTGAAAAATTTACGCCGCTGGGCGACATTAAATCGGGCTTCCGTTCCGCCCTTGATACCCCCAAAGACAAGGCGGGTTTTAACAAAGTTGGCGAACAAGCAAAGCGCGTCAAAGTTGAAGGTAAAAACTTCGACATTGGCCATGGTGATGTGGTGATCGCCGCGATTACAAGCTGCACCAACACTTCAAATCCATCTGTTCTGATTGGTGCTGGCTTATTGGCCAAAAAGGCCGCAGCACTGGGCCTGCAATCCAAACCGTGGGTGAAAACTTCTTTCGCGCCCGGCAGCCAAGTGGTTTCAGAATATATGGCCAAGGCTGGTTTGCAAAAGGAACTCGACAAGATTGGCTTTTATCTGGTGGGCTATGGTTGCACCACATGCATCGGCAATTCTGGCCCGCTTGATCCGGCAATTTCAAAAGCCATCAACGATAATGGTATCGTGGCTTCGGCGGTGATTTCGGGCAATCGCAATTTTGAAGGCCGCGTCTCACCTGATGTGCAGGCAGCTTATCTGGCATCGCCGCCACTGGTTGTGGCCTATGCGCTTGTGGGCTCTACCCAAATTGATTTGACGACAGAACCTTTGGGCATGGACAAAAAGGGCAAGCCGGTTTTTCTGAAAGACATTTGGCCATCCAATAAAGAAATTCAAAGCTTCATCGATAAAAACGTGAACGCGAAAATGTTCAAGAGCCGTTACGCTGATGTGTTCAAAGGTGACAAGAATTGGCGGGCGGTTAAAACCACCAAGGGCGAAACCTACGCTTGGGATAACAAATCCACGTATGTGCAAAACCCGCCCTATTTCACCGGCATGGTGATGGAGCCCAAATCCATCACCGATATCAAGGGTGCAAAAATTCTGGGCCTGTTCGGCGACAAGATCACCACAGATCATATCTCGCCCGCGGGTTCCATCAAAGCTGCATCGCCTGCTGGAAAATATCTTTTGGCCAACAATGTGGCCTTTGCGGATTTCAATCAGTTCGGCACACGGCGCGGCAACCATGAAGTGATGATGCGCGGAACCTTCGGCAATATTCGGATCAAGAACCATATGGTGAAAGACGCCTCTGGTGCTGTGAAAGAGGGTGGCCTTACGCTGCATCAACCCGATGGCGCTGAAATGAGCATTTATGATGCGGCCATGCTTTATCAAAAGACAGCGACACCTTTGGTGGTGTTTGCTGGTGTTGAATATGGCAACGGTTCATCGCGTGATTGGGCCGCCAAAGGCACAACTTTGTTGGGTGTTCGCGCCGTTATCGCCCAAAGCTTTGAACGCATTCACCGTTCAAACTTGGTGGGCATGGGCGTTGTGCCTTTGCAATTCAAAGCGGGTGACAGCTGGCAAACACTGGGTTTGAAAGGCGATGAAACCATTGCCATCAGCGGCTTGGCCCAAGGCTTGAAACCACGCGCCATGATGACTGTGGAGATCACCCGAGCCGATGGTTCAAAAACCGCGGTTGAAGTTCTCTGCCGCATCGATACGCTGGATGAAATTGATTATTACAACAACGGCGGCATTTTGCAGTTTGTGTTGAGGAACTTGGCAAAAGCGGGTTGAAGGCGGCAGTCTTTTCTCTGTGGGAGAAGAATGATATCGTTTTAGTGCCAATCAAATGGAGACACGCTCATGTATTTTGATTTTATGGTCATTCCAATTCCAACGGCAAACCTCAAAGCTTATAAAGCCATGGTCAAAAAATCTGCGGCAGCGTGGAAACGCGCGGGCGCTTTGGCTTATCTGGAGGCCATTGCCGATGATGTGAAGCCAGGCAAAATGACCTCGTTTCCACAAGCGGTGAAAGCCAAAGCGGGCGAAACAGTTGGCTGTGCATATTTGGTTTTCAAATCCAAGGCGCATCGCAACTTTTGCTGGAAAAAGATGATGGAAGATCCGTTCATCAAAAACTATGATCCGAAAACCATTCCTTTTGATGGCAAGCGCATGTTTTTTGGTGGGTTCAAGCCGCTCGTTCACTTTTAGTGGTTTCACTTGGATGTGATTTGTATGTGTTTGGCCATGCGCCCAAGTAGGGTTCATGGAAAACATGTTCACACGTCGTTCTGCTTTGGGCCTTGCTTTGGCGGGCTTGGCAGCACCAACTTTGATCACATCAACGCAAGCGGCCACTGCTGATGTTCTTGTGGAGTTGTTCACAAGCCAAGGCTGTTCAGATTGCCCACCGGCAGACAAAGTTGCAGGTGAATTAGCCCTGCAAGCCGGCGTTAACGTGGTTTCGCTGAATGTTGATTATTGGGATTATTTGGGTTGGAAAGATACGCTTGGAAAAGCTCAATATAGCCAGCGCCAAACAGCCTACGCCAAAGAGCGCGGAGATGGCGATGTCTACACTCCGCAAATGGTGATCAACGGTGCCGTTCATGCCGTGGGTTCACGCAAAGGCGATGTGGAAGCTGCTATTGCAAATGCGCGGGCCAAGGCAAACTATATTGATGTTTCCGTATCTGCGGATGCGTCTGATATTCATATCAAAGTTGGCGCTGGTACTGGCAACGGAACCGTGTGGCTTATGGGCATTGCACGCAGTGTCAGCGTTCCAATCGGCCGTGGTGAAAATGCGGGTGCAAATGTAACTTATCATAATGTTGCGCGGCATTTGGTTTCAGCCGGCACTTGGCAAGGCCATGCCACCAGTTTCAGCGTGCCGCGGAATTCCATTGTGACGGGTGATTGCCGACATTGTATTGCGGCTTTGCAGCAGGGCAATGTGGGGCAGGTTTTAGGGTTGGCAAAGATCACAGTTTCGTGACCAATCGTTGGTGTGTTGTGAACGGTGGTAGTTGAACCGACCCGTATTTTTTTTCGTTTTCTCCAATAGATCTCGCAATGTTGCGGATCAGCACTTACTCGGGAGAATATAATGCGCAAACTTTTAGCAGCCACAGCTTTGCTTGGCCTTTTGTCTACATCTTCATTTGCAGCCATGGCACCAGATAAAACAATCGTCGAACTTGCCGTAGGCACCAAAACATTAAGCACACTTGTGGCCGCCGTAAAGGCTGCTGGCCTTGCTGAAACGTTGTCGGGCAAAGGCCCATTCACAGTTCTTGCCCCAACCGACGCAGCATTCGCCGCACTGCCAAAAGGCACAGTGGAAACATTGGTAAAGCCAGAGAACAAGGCAGCCTTGACGAAGATTCTCACCTGCCACGTGATTGCAGGCGATGTGATGGCCAAGGATGTAATTGCCTTGGTGAAAAAGGGCAAAGGCAAGGCATCGGTCACAACCCTGGGCGGTTGCGTGCTGAAGTTCCAAGTGGGCAAAGGCAAAGTGCATATTACCGATGAAAAAGGCCGCACGGCGCAAGTGACTGCTGCCGATATTCTGGCCTCTAACGGTGTTGTTCACGTGATCAACAAAGTGATTCTGCCCAAGTAAGTACGTTGCGTTTCTAAAAGCCCCACAGGCTACTTGGCGGAGGCCCCCTTCTTTTTTCCCTTTGAGAGGGGGGCTATTTAAATTTTCAAAACGTGCTTCAAATTTTGTTGGTGCACGTCTTCATAGGGTTCAAAATAATTTATCCACCCCGCTTCAAGTGGGCCAGAGATGAGTTGTCTCAGCGGTGTTTGGCGCAATGCTTCATCATCACGGCAACGTTTTAACATTCTGATATATTGTTGTTGGGCGCGAATGAAAGATTTGCCATATCCACCCGCAGCTAAAACTTCAGGTGCGCCGTGGCATGGCAAAATATGCGTGGGCGACAGTGCCCAAAGCCGATCAAGCTCAGCCAAATGAATGTCAAAATCTTGGGGTGCGCCAACATATGTAATGGTGTCTTCCATCGTATCGCCCGCAAGCAAAATGCCAAGGCTTTCAATCCAAACGACCGAAGCGTCATCTGAATGGATATTGGCTTCGATAAATTTGAGCGTCAGATCACCCAACTGAAATTCCATCTCAGATTCGAATATCCGATTGGGCAAGAAGAGCGGCTTGATGGCAGGAGCACCGTGATGCGTGGCATCCTCAATTTGTGTCTTGTGTTGGGTTAAATGGCTCAATGTTTTTTTATTGGCGATAATTTCACAATCGGCAAAAATTTCGTTGCCCGCTACGTGGTCAAGATGCCAGTGACTAAGCAACACGGTAATATGGTTGACGCCGCGCTTTTCCAAATCTTCGCGAACTAGTTTGGCGTGCTCCAATGAAACATGCGTATCATAAACCAATGCAACTTCGCCGCTGATGATGGCATAACTTGCTGTGCCCAGTGAAATTGCGCCATCATCCACCCAATTTTTTTCGGGCATGAAACGATAGTCAGGAATGCGGCCATCATAATAGGCGATGATGTTGGGGTGGCACTGAATTATGCGAAGGTGGTTCAAAATAAATCCATCTGTTTTTTTGGTGGCGGTGCAGGCTGCGGTGGTTTTGGGGGGCCGCGAGCAATGATAGTTTTTTCCATGGTGAAAAAATCGTCAGCCGGGGCCTTTAATAGATCTTGCACCTTTTCATCATTGGAAAGCCAGCGTTCAAAATTTTCGGGCATGATGACGACAGGGCAGCGATCATGGATTGTGGCAATCAAGGCATTGGGTTTTGCTGTTAACATCGCCGCAGTTTCAAGTTCAGATCCATCAGCGCCCATCCAATGTTCCCAAATGCCGCCAAAGGCAAATAATTCCTCACTGGGTTGATGAATGAACCACGCCTGTTTCTTGCCGGGCACATCGCCTTGCCATTCATAAAAGCCATCGGCAGGAATTAAGCACCGCCTGCGCCTGATAGCATTTTTGAATGAGGCTTTTTCGTAAACCGTTTCGCTTCGTGCGTTGATCAATGGGCGGCCCGGCAATATTTCTTTGGCCCAACCTGGAACAAAGCCCCAGCGCACCAAAGCAAAATGCCGTTGCAGGTCTAGCCCTTTTCGCACAATTGCCAGGGGGCTTCCCGGCGTTACATAATCACGCGGTGGAAAACTGGGTTGATCAAGATAGTTGAACAGGTTTCGCGCTTCTTCAGCGGGCCGTCGAAAACTGAAAAGCGAGCACATAAAGATTATTTAGCAGATGATTGAAAATATCCAACGGCCATTTCAGGGGTGCTTCTTTTCCTCCAATGAAGTTCAATTTTAAGCAATCATGTTAACCTTCATTTAAGGATTGACTCTTCTGGTGCAGCGAGCGTGTTAATACCTATGAATAGCTGCTGTGTGGAAGCGGCCAAATTTGGGTTATGTGATGTTTAAATTGCCAGAAGACCACGATATTGAATATCCGGCGCAAGAAGAGAAACAAGCGGCGCTGCGTTATATTTTGGATGCTTGGGAAGAGGCCGTCTATGATGGGCTTGATCCTGATTGTTTGGCAACGGCGGCCATTTTCGCCGCCCTTTCAGATATGATTGCAACCTATGGCGAAGAGCCTGTTGCCGTGATGTGCGAACGGTTGCCAGCTCGTATTCGCAATGGTGAATTTACCGTGGGCCGCACCAAGCAATAAGCCTTGTGGCTAAAAGTAAACGGATGGTCATAAATCTCTGAACAGTTTGTTTCAAATTGAAGCAGAAACTGTCGCTAAATTATCACACTTCTCGTCTGCCTCAATTGCGCCATTTTCTGGCCAGTGTTGCACCACATCTGAGTGGTACATGATTGGCAACGGCACGACAATTAAATCGAGGTGAAGTGATGAGTGTTTTTAAAAGTGTTTTACTGGCAGGCCTAATCGCATTGCCAATGGCAGTTGCAGCAAATGCAACAGATATGGCCCCGACAATTCCATCTGAAGTGACAACAACCAGCGGCCTTTATCTGCGTGCTGATGGTGGTGTTTCATTTTTGAATTGGTCTGGTGGCAGCAACGACCACAGCTATGTGGGCGATTTTGGTATTGGCTATGATTTTGGCGATGGTTTGCGCAGCGATGTGACAGCCAACTGGACGGGTGATTATATTGTAGCCCCCGGGGCCACGATTAACTCGCGGATGGTTTTGGGCAATGTCTATTATGATTGGAAAAATGAATCCGCTCTCACGCCCTATATTGGTGCGGGCTTGGGTTATGGTTGGTCTGATGCTAGCGGGCCTGGCTATTTCAACACCAGCGGTATTGCCGTTGGCTTGAACGCCGGTGTGGCTTATGAAATGACCAACAACTTGGCATTGGATGTGGGTTATAGGTTCCATGATATTTTGAACGGTGGTGCAACACCTGCCGAACATCAGGTTACTGTTGGTCTGCGTGTGAAGTTCTAAGTTTCAGTTTTTTCATTTTAAATTGACGCATCTTTGGGTTAAACCAAAGGTGCGTTTTTTATTTGAGGATTTTGATGATGGGTACACGAATTTCGTTTTCACGCGTGGATGGAAAGCCAACAGAAGGCTATCTGGCCAAAGCAGGCCATGACCATGCGCCAGGCGTTGTGGTGATTCAAGAATGGTGGGGATTGCAAGACCAAATTCGCGGTGTGTGTGATCGTTTGGCTCTTGCCGGGTATGATGCTTTGGCGCCTGATCTTTATGCCGGAACTGTTGTACCCTACCATGATCATCATGCCGCTGAAAAGGAAATGCAATCTTTGAACTTTGCTGATGCTGCGCAAAATGTTGTGCGTGGTGCCATGCAATATTTGAAAAAGTCTTCACCCAAAGTGGGAATCACTGGCTTTTGCATGGGTGGTGCTGTTGCCATGTTGGCAGCAAACTCGCCTGAAATTTCATGCGTGGCCCCATTTTATGGCTTGCCACCCGAACAGTTTTTTGATGCATCAAAACTCACAGTTCCAGTGCAGGGCCATTTTTCAAATACCGATGATTTTGTAACGCCTGAACGCGCCAACACATTTGAAGCAGCACTTGCAAAGGCTGGAATTTCGCATGAGATATTCCGATATGACGCAAGCCATGCCTTTATGAATGAGCAACGCGCGGTGCATGATAGGGCGGCCGCAGAGCTTGCTTGGAAACGCGTGTTGGGATTTTTAAAAACTCATCTCAGCTGAGTGGTGCTAGCGGTTCAGGTTTCGGCATTATGCCTTGCAAGAACCGCGTGAGCTCTTTGCGAATATCGGCTGGCCAATGGCTTGTTAAAGATTCAAGTTTCGTAAAATCCTGTGCAAATAACGCGCGGGAAGCGTCTTCAAATAAAGGCAAATCGCCAGCGATTGCGGATATGAACTTATAGGCTGCTTCAATGTGCTCTCTGTTTTCATTTTGGGTGGTGCTGCCTTTTCTTGCGGCATCAACAAGTTTACGCAGTGTAACGGAAGCACCCCCGGGTTGCTTCCCAAGCCAATCCCAGTGACGTGGCAATAGGGTGATTTCACGGGGAACAACACCAAGTTTTGGACGCCCCCGCTTTGCAACATTTTCGTTTATTGGCGCGTAACGAGAAGCCACATCCTCTTGGGTGCCGCTTAGATTCAAGTCGATAATCTTTCCGGTTCTTTGATCGAATGTCAGTGTTGCGGTGTTTGGCTGAGCATTTGCCAATCGCCACGCAGCCAAGGCGACATTGGCGAGAGAACCTTCCGCAATTTTGTTTGCTCCGTTGAAGCAAACGAAACTTGCGTTGATTTCCGTCAATTCTTCCGCTGATCGTTTCATTTTTATATTTACCCGTATAAAAATATAGTATATTATTATCCGGATAATAATAGGATCACCCATGGATAAGCAAGACCGAAAATCAGCCATTGCCCAATTTAAGGAGCGCAAATCCGCATGCGGAATTTATGCTGTCATTTGCACCGCTACTGGCGAGGCATGGGTAGGGATTAGTCGCAATCTGGAAGCGCAGAAGAACAGCCTGTGGTTCACACTCACAACAGGTTCCGGCCCCTTTCAATCCTTGCTGGCGGCTTGGGCCGAGCATGGCGAGAAGGAGTTTCGGTTTGAAGAGTTAGATCGGTTGAAAGATGATTTTTCAACTCTTCTGCAAGCGGGTGAATTGCGCAAACGCCAGAAAATCTGGTTGGAGCGGCTGCAAGCTGTGCCACTGTAAAAGTGCGGCCAGTCGCGCTTATCTGGCTTTTTCAACACTCATTTAACCTCGCTGAAAATATTTGCTTGATTTACGACTCCATTTCCATCAAACGCGGCCTCGGGCTAGGCCTCCCCAACGGGGCTCAAGTTCATCTGTAAGGATGGAGATCAAAATGACAGATATGAAGCCGGGCATACGCCCGAATTGCGCAAACTTTTCTTCCGGCCCCTGCGCCAAATTTCCGGGCTGGACACCACAACTTCTTGAAAACGCTGTTCTCGGCCGTTCGCATCGTTCGAGCCTTGGCAAAGCGCGCTTGAAAAAAGCCATTACGCTGACGCGCGAAATTCTAAACGTGCCTGCAGATTATCGCATTGCAATTGTTCCCGCATCAGACACTGGTGCAGTGGAGATGGCCATGTGGTCGCTGCTGGGTGCAAGGCCTGTTGATATGGTGGCATGGGAAAGCTTTGGCGAAGGCTGGGTGACGGATGCTGTCAAACAGTTGAAGTTGAAAGACACGAATAAAATTCTCGCGGGCTATGGCGAACTTCCCGATTTATCGACAATCAATTTCGCCCATGATGTTGTGTTCACATGGAATGGCACTACATCTGGCGTTCGCGTTCCTAATGCAGATTGGATTCCAGCCAACCGTGAAGGCTTGACGATTTGTGATGCAACGTCTGCCGCATTTGCCCAAGATATGGATTTTGCCAAGCTTGATGTTGTCACCTTCTCTTGGCAAAAAGTTTTGGGTGGCGAAGGCGCGCATGGTGTTCTTATTCTTTCGCCGCGTGCCGTTGCCCGTTTGGAAACTTATGTGCCAGCCTGGCCCATGCCTAAAATTTTCCGCATGACATCTGGCGGCAAGTTGATTGAGGGCATGTTTGAAGGCGAAACCATCAACACGCCTTCCATGCTGTGTGTGGAAGATTATATCTTGGCTTTGGAATGGGCCAAAACTGTTGGTGGCATGGCGGGCTTGCAAAAGCGGGCCGATGCCAATGCCGCAGTGATTGACGCGTGGATTTCTAAAACAGCTTATGCGCATCATTTGGCAAAAGTGGCCAATACACGTTCGAACACATCTGTCTGTCTCACACTCGATGGCTCAGAAGACGTGCCCAAGAAAATGGTGAAAATGTTGGAAGCCGAAAAAGTGGCTTACGACATCGGTGCCTATCGTGATGCGCCTCCGGGCCTTCGCATTTGGTGTGGTGCCACCGTGGAAACGTCTGACGTTGAAGCGCTGACTCATTGGCTGGATTGGGCTTATGCCCAAGCTACTGCCGCTTAATTTCGAATTCATTTTAGAGGAGAGCCATCATGGCCCCACGTGTTTTAGTATCTGACAAACTGTCTGAAACTGCTGTTCAAATTTTCCGCGATCGTGGCATCGATGTGGATTATCTGCCTGATCTGGGCAAGGATAAAGACGCACTTTTGGCCAAGATCGCTGATTATGATGGCTTGGCCATTCGTTCAGCAACAAAGGTTACGCCAAAGATTTTGGAAGCGGCAACGCGCCTAAAGGTTATTGGTCGCGCTGGTATTGGTGTTGATAACGTTGATATTCCGGCTGCTTCTGCGCGCGGTATTGTTGTGATGAACACGCCGTTTGGAAATGCGATCACCACGGCTGAACATGCCCTTTCGATGATGATGGCGCTGGCCCGGCAAATTCCTGAAGCCAATGCTTCAACGCGCGCCGGCAAGTGGGAAAAGAACCGCTTTATGGGCGTTGAACTTTTTAACAAAACTTTGGGCGTTATCGGCTGCGGCAATATCGGTTCGATCGTTGCTGATCGTGCGCTGGGTTTGAAGATGAAGGTTATTGCCTATGATCCATTTTTATCGCCTGAACGCGCATTGGCGCTGGGCGTTGAAAAAGTGGAATTGATGGACATTATGGATCGTTCAGACTTCATCACCCTTCACACGCCGCTGACGGATAAAACCCGCAACATCATTGGTGCAGCGGCCCTTGCGCGTTGCAAAAAAGGTGTGCGCATTATCAATTGCGCGCGCGGTGGTTTGGTCAATGAAGATGCGCTTTATGATGCGCTGATTTCTAAAAAAGTGGCGGGTGCTGCGTTGGATGTGTTTGAGGTTGAACCTGCAAACACGCACAAGCTTTTTGATTTAGAAAACGTAGTATGTACACCGCATTTGGGTGCCTCCACTGGCGAAGCACAAGAAAATGTGGCCTTGCAGGTTGCTGAGCAAATGGCTGATTATTTGATCAGCGGTGCTGTCACCAATGCGCTGAACATGCCATCCATTTCCGCCGATGAAGCACCGCGCCTAAAGCCTTATATTGCGCTTGCTGAAAAGCTTGGAAGCTTTGCTGGCCAGCTGACAGATTCAACAATCGAAGGCATCATCATCGAATATGCTGGTGATGTGGGCGAGATGAACACCAAGGCGCTTTCATCGGCAGCACTGGCTGGCATTTTGCAAACGCAGATGGGCACCATCAACATGGTTTCAGCACCCATCGTTGCCAAGGAACGCGGCATCAAGGTTGATGAAGTGAAACAAACCAAACGCGGCGCTTATGAAACCTATATTCGCATCACCGTGAAAACTGATAAATATGAACGCGCAGTGGCCGGAACAGTGTTCACCGATGGAAGGCCGCGCATCATCCAGATCAAAGGCATTGAGCTTGAATGTAATTTCGGCAAGCACATGCTTTATATCACCAACAACGATAAGCCCGGCTTTGTTGGCCGTGTTGGCACGCTGTTGGGCAACGCGGGCATTAACATGGGCACATTCCATTTGGGTCGCATCGCTGAAGGCGGCGCAGCCATCAGCATTATTGAAACGGATGGAAAAGTTCCCCAAGAGGTGATGGACCAAGTTCAAACTGTGCCGAATGTCATCCAAGTGAAGGCTCTTCAATTCTAAACACTGGTGTTGTTCACCTCAGTTGATCAAAGCCCTTGACCCAAGCGTGGGCAGGGGCTTTTCTGCACCGCAACATGACATCACACGCCACCAATTTTATCGCGCAATTCGGCAAGGCTGGCTTGGCGCATGACGCCGGGTCTGCCTCGGGCCTTGGGCAACGTGGTGCCGCATTGTGCTCGCTGGCGAAGTTGCATCTGCCTGTGCCGCCCGGATTTGTGTTGAACGCCGCCGCATGCCGCGCCATTGCCAGCAATGATGCGGTTTTGATTGCTGAAATCAGAAATCAAATTGCCACGGGCCTTGCCGGCATTTCTGCTGAAACCGGGTGCTTTTTGGGCGATCAGAAACATCTTCTGTTGCTATCCGTCAGGCCCTCTGCACCTGCTGCCTTGCCCGGAACTTTGGAAGCCGTTTTAAACCTTGGCATCAATGATGAAACAGTTGAGGGTTTGGGTAAAACGGCGGGTGACCATGCCTTTGCCCATGAATGTTATCGCAGGCTTATTCAGAATTATGCCCATGTGGTGATGGGCGATGACCCCGCCGCCTTTGAAGATTTGTTGAGCCTTTATATTGAAGAAAGCGGTTATGTTTCAGCGCGAGAGTTAAAGGCCGCTGATGCGGCAGAACTGACACAACGTTTCAAAGCGCAGGTTGAATCGAGCAACGACCGCATTTTTCCACAAAATGTGCATGATCAATTGTGGACAACAATTGTGGCGCTGGTGCGCGGGTGGAACGGGCCACGCGCTAAAACCCAACGCAAAATTCATGGAGTGACTGAAGATGCCGGTTTGGCCATCGTGGTGCAGGCCATGGTGTTTGGAAACCAATCAGAAAAATCTGGCGCTGGCAGGGCTTCCTCGCGGCATCCGCAAACGGGGCAGAAATTAATTCAGGGCGAATACCTAAGCGATGCCCAAGGGCCTGATCTTGATGCAAGACTTGGCCAAAGCTGGGCTTTGGCGGGGCCTTCTCCATCGCTTCAGGTTGGGTTGCCTGCCGCTTTTGCAGGTTTGCAATCGGCACTGGATGCCATTGAGAATGAACTGGCTGACGCAGTGGAAGTTGATTTTACAACGGCGCAAGGTGCGTTGTGGTTGCTTGATGTACGGCCCGCACGGCGCAACACGGCAGCCAATTTAAAGATCATTACAGATTTGGTGGCGCAGCACCGTATCACTGAAAACCAAGCGTTGATGCGCATTGATCCGTTTGGGCTTGATCAACTTCTGCATTCCACGCTTGACCCCGTGGCCAAGCGCGAAGTTCTGGCACAAGGGCTTGGTGCTTCACCCGGTGCAGCATCGGGCATGATTATTTTTGATGCAGCAGAAGCGCGCACATTGGTGGGCCAAGGCCACCATGTTATTTTGGTGCGCACGGAAACAGCACCCGAAGATATCAAAGGCCTGCATGTGGCCGATGGTGTTTTAACAACGCGCGGGGGTATGACTTCCCATGCCGCAGTGATTGCGCGTGGCATGGGCAAACCTTGTGTTTCGGGTGCTTCAAGTTTGAAGATTGATGTGATTGAAGGGCTTTTGAAAGCGCCTGGCATGACGCTGCGCCGCGGCGACATCATCACCATTGATGGCAGTTCTGGCCAAATCTTGAAAGGCGAAGTTGCGGTTTTAAAGCCTACGCTTTCGGGTGATTTTGCCACGGTTTTAGGTTGGGCTGATAATGTGCGCAGGCTTGCTGTGCGGGCCAACGCGGAAACTGCGCATGATGCAAAAATTGCTTTGGATTTTGGTGCCGAAGGCATTGGCCTTTCGCGCACAGAACACATGTTCTTTGAGGGTGACCGCATTATCGCCATGCGCGAAATGATTGTGGCAGACACTGAAAAAGAACGCCGCGCCGCACTTGCCAAAATTTTGCCAATGTTGCGGGCAGATTTTGAAGAACTATTTATCATCATGGCGGGAAGGCCCGTCACCATCCGATTGCTTGATCCGCCTTTGCATGAATTTTTGCCATCGCAAGATGATGAGATTGAAGCCTTGGCCAAGGTGTTGAAGGCTGAACCCGCAGCCTTTCGCCGCCGTGTTTTAGAATTGCGTGAACAAAACCCAATGCTGGGCCATCGAGGTGTTCGGCTTTTATTATCTTATCCTGAAATCACCGATATGCAGGCACGGGCCATTTTTGAGGCAGCGGCGATGGCTGCACAAAAAACTGGCCGTGCGCCGATTGCTGAAATTATGGTGCCTTTGGTGGCTTCCCGGGCTGAACTTAACGCGGTTCGCGTGCGCATTGATGCCGTGGCCAAAGATGTTGCCCGCGAAACCAATCAGCAGCTGTTTTATCTGGTGGGCACGATGATTGAACTGCCACGCGCTGCTTTAAAAGCCGCTGATATTGCCGAAGCCGCTGATTTTTTCTCGTTCGGAACCAATGATTTAACGCAAACAACGTATGGCATCAGCCGTGATGACTCAGCGCGTTTCTTGGGCGAATATACCACGCGGCAGATATTTCCGCGTGACCCGTTTGTGTCGCTTGATCTTGAAGGTGTTGGAGAATTGATCAGTTTGGCGGTGGAGCGCGGCAGGCAAGGGCGCAAAGATTTGCAACTTGGCATTTGTGGCGAACACGGTGGCGACCCAGACTCGATTAACTTTTTTGAGGCAGTTGGTCTTGATTATATCTCTTGCTCGCCGTTTCGCGTTCCCATTGCAAGGCTGGCGGCGGCCCAGTCTAGGTTGCGATTGTTAGGCAATAAGCTTTGATTTCAAGGCGTTAACTCTATTCACAGGTGTGCCGATTTTAAGGCCTAAATTTGGCTAGAATTAGTTGTGGCCATGGTTAACCTATGCTAAACGCGTCTCATATATATTGCAATCCGGGCCTCGTTCGCCCACCAAAAAAGCAGGACCCGAGAGCATTGTATCAACAGCCCCGTAAATCTAGGCGCAACGTGAGTTATGATCCCTATGCGTTGGAAATGCCCGTTCGCAAGCGCAGTCGTTTGATTGAAAATTTGCCTGTGGCTTTTGCTGGCATCATGTTGATTGGCGCTTTTGTATTTGCCAGCCATTTTATTGGTCGCAATGCCGTTGCCCATAATATTGAAGCTGAAGATATTTCAGCACTTGTTGCGCCAACCAGCGTGTTGAACACCAAGGGTTCGCTGCTGCCAGACGACCAAACTTTTACAACAATCAATATTGCCACTTTGCGCACACAAACTGTGATGACGGATGGCAAGGGTGATTTAGAGGCAGTAAGCGTTGTACAACCTGTGCCTCCGCCAATTCCAAAGATTAAGCCTGCCAAAATAAAAGTTGCGGGCCTTGATAAATCAGTAAAAATCACGCCAGCCTCAGTTGATCTTAAAAACCCCGATGATGAACCAGTGGCAGTGAAGCGGCTTGTAACAAGCCCCAAAGTTCCAACAATTGCTACCTTAACACCGAGTGCTAAAATCCAAGTTGTGGCCCAGCATCGTTTGCGTGTGGCCGAAGAAAATTGCTTGGCTCGTGCCGTTTATTTCGAATCGCGTTCAGAATCAGATCTTGGCCAATTGGCTGTCGCGAAAGTTATTTTGAACCGCGTAAAATCACCTGAATTCCCAAAGACAATTTGCGGCGTGGTTTATCAGGGTTCTGGTTCGCGCAATTCATGCCAATTCTCGTTTGCCTGTGATGGCTTGCCAGATGATGTAAAATCGCCAACCGCTTGGGCTCATGCCAAGGCTATTGCACAACGTGCGATTAACAACGATCCTTCCATTTCAATGTTGGGCACGGCCGTTAATTATCATGCTGATTATGTTCAGCCACGCTGGTCTAAAACTATGCGCAGGTTGATCCGAATTGGGCACCATATATTCTATGCTCGCCGCAGCTTCGGCTAAAAATCTAAAATAAACGGTGTTCCTTCGAAGGCATTGGCACCGCGTCCAATGCTTTCTATTGCGCGAGACATGCGGCCATTACGCATGAGAAGCTGATCAACTTTGCTGGTGATCAACCTGTTCGGCGTGGCGGATGGCGAGGCGTGGCGCAAGTGTTTGGCATGTTCCATTTCAGAAATGTCTGGCTTTAAAATGCACATCGCCGCAAAGGCCGTGGCCGTAGAGCGGCTGATGCCGGCCCAACAATGAATGAGTAATGGCGCATCTTTTTTCCACGCCCTTATGAACGAAACCAGTTTTTCTGCATCAGTCATTTGCACTGATTGGAGGCCCGGCGTTTCAGCATCGATATCATTGAACGACAGACGCAAGTGTTGTTCAGGCGCAATTCCTTCATAAACTGGGTGCACAGATTCAGGGCTTAAAATGCCAATCACAGATTTTGCGTTCAAGGCGGTGATTTGGCTTTGTGCGTGAGATAGGCCACAAACAATAATCATACCAAATCCTCAAAGCGGTTGAGATAAAGCGTGGCAGCATCAATCGGCTTTAACGGAACAAGCGCGTGAAATTGTTGAGAGCCAGCACCGGATAAGCCCCTTGGCCTTCCGAAAAACTTTTCAGCTTCGGCCACTTCAAAGCCCGCCAATTGGGTCGCTTCCAAAAATGCCGCCATTTTATCTGCTTGTTTGATGGCGGCAGTCAGTGCCGTTTCACTTTGGGCAGGCAGCCCAAAGCGAATGTGAATGGCCGCCATCAATCGGTTTTCAAAAACCTTATAGTCCAATCCCAAAGCCGCTTTGAACGGCGAGATCATGTCACCCACCACATATTCTGCCGCGTCGTGCAACAGGGCCGCCAATCTTTGTGCTTTGGTGTTTTCTTGGTTGCCATGGGCGAAAACAGCTTCAACCAACACAGAATGCTGGGCGACAGAAAAAGCATTGTCACCTTTGGTTTGGCCGTTCCAGCGGGCCACACGCGCCAAGCCATGGGCAATATCTTCAATTTCAATATCAAGTGGAGAAGGGTCGAGCAGATCCAATCTGCGGCCAGAAAGCATGCGTTGCCAAGCACGCGCCATTATCGCGCCAACTTTTTCACCGCCGCATGGCGGTGGCATTGCACCATATGATCATTATAGAAACCCGTGGCTTCCATGAAGGCATAGACAATGGTGGGGCCCACAAATTTGAAACCTTTGGCCAAAAGATCTTTCGATATTTTTTCGCTCAACGCATTTTTTGTGGGCACTTGGCCTGGGCCATCATAGGCATTTTGAATGGGGTTTCCACCCGTAAAGTTCCAGAGATAGGCCGAAAAATCATCAATCTTCAAATAGGCTTCAGCGCTTTGAACGGCACCGACAATCTTCAAGCGGTTGCGCACGATGCCTGTGTCTTGCATCAATTTTTCGATTTTTTGCCCATTATATGCAACAATTTTTGTGGGTTCAAAGCCATCAAATGCGGCGCGAAAATTTTCGCGTTTTTTTAAAATCGTAATCCACGAAAGGCCGGCTTGAAAACCATCTAAAATAAGTTTTTCAAAAAGGGCGCGACTGTCATATTCAGGCACCCCCCAATCGGTGTCGTGGTAGTGCATATAAAGCGGGTCGCTGCCACACCAATGGCAACGGCTTATTCCGTCTGGGTGAAGTGTAGCACTCACGCGGCCACCGCGGGAATGATAACGTCATATTTAACCCAATCTGGCTTTTTGACGTGAACGCCCATGCCAGCATTCAGCAAAGGCGCGGTGGCCTCAGCCAGTCGATCAAGCCGGATTAAACCCAAGCCCAGCATTCCATTGCGGCCCAGAATTTCTCCGATCATTGTTTCGCCTGCTGTGATTGATAAATCATCCGTGGGCTGATCATTTTCGAAAGTCAGCGGTAAAATGCGGTTTCGTGCTGTGCTGCGATGATGCATGCGGGAAACAACTTCTTGGCCAATGTAACAGCCCTTATCAAAATTCACCGCACCCATTTGATCAAAGTTTGCTTCATGGGGAAACAGTTTGCCGCTGCCGATTTCGGGCCCGTTGGCTATCCCCAAACGAAAACGCACTTGCTCATAGTGTTCTGAAAATGGAGCCAAGTTAGCCAATTCAACGTGACGCAAATCTTGTATACGCGTGGGCGTTTCATCGGGCATTGCTTCAATTTCAAACTTGGCGCGTAGGCGATAGAGTTTCAGTTTGGCAATCAAATCATGCAGCCTCGATGCGGCGCAGTTAATCCAAATTGTATCATCCACATTGGTGATAAAAATATCGTGCAGAATTTTTCCCTGTGGGGAAAGGAGTGCTCCATAAACAGTTTGGCCCGTTTTCAAGTCAAGAACGTTACAGGTCAGAATATTGTGCAAAAACGGCAATATGCCTTGGCCCCGCAAACAAAGCTGGGCACGGCGGTTTAATGTGTGTGAGTTATTTGTCATTGCAGTTGCCATGGGCTTCACAACCATTTACGAAATATGGCACTGTGAAGCAAGGATTGCCCGTGACCAATATTGATCTCATTTTAAAAGTCGGAACTGTCGTCAATCAAAATGGCGAGGGTGAATGTGACATTGCTGTTCACCAAGGGAAGATTGTGGGCCTTGGTGATATGTCGGGCTTCAAGGCAGCAGAGGTTTTGGATTGCCGCAACCTTCATATTTTGCCGGGCGTTATCGACAGCCAGGTGCATTTTCGTGAACCCGGTGCCACCCATAAAGAAGATTTGGAAACCGGAAGCCGCGCTGCCGTTATGGGTGGGGTGACAGCGGTTTTCGAAATGCCCAACACCAAGCCCACCACCACAACAGCTGAGGCTTTGGCCGATAAGATTTCTCGCGCACGAAACCGCATGTTTTGCGATTTTGCTTTTTATGTGGGCGGCACGCGCGAGAATGTTGCGGAAATATCTGCGCTTGAAAAACTTGAAGGCTCTGCCGGAATTAAAGTGTTTGCAGGCTCATCCACCGGTGATTTACTGGTGGAAGATGAAGCGGGCCTCGATGCTATCATATCTAAAATAACACGCCGCGCCGCCTTTCACAGTGAAGATGAAATGCGTTTGCGCGAGCGGGTAAAGTATCAACGCGAAGGCGATCCATCGTCACACCCCATCTGGCGCGATGAAGAAGCCGCAGTGCTTTCAACCCAGCGGCTTTTGCGCCTTGCAAAAAAGCACAATAAACACATTCACGTTTTGCATATTTCGACCGCAGAAGAATTGCCCTTGTTGGCGGCTGCGCGGGATGTGGCCACGGTGGAGGTGACACCGCATCATTTGACTTTAACAGCAGATGATTACGCAACGCTTGGCAACAAACTTCAAATGAACCCACCGGTGCGCGAAGCCCGCCACCGTGATGCACTGTGGAAGGCCATTCAATCTGGTTTGGTGGATGTGTTGGGTTCAGACCATGCGCCCCACACGTTGGAAGAAAAGGCCAAGCCGTACCCGCAATCACCCTCAGGCATGACGGGGGTTCAAACCTTGGTGCCCATCATGCTGGATCATGTGAACGCCGGGCGCTTGAGCTTGCAGCGCTTGGTGGATTTAACATCAGCTGGCCCTCAGCGCATTTTTGGCATTCAAGGCAAAGGCAGAATTGCTGAAGGCTATGATGCTGATTTTACGATTGTAGATTTGAAGCGCCGCGAAACAATTGCAAATAAATGGATTCAAAGCCGCAGCAGTTGGACGCCCTATGATGGCGTTAAAGTGCAAGGGTGGCCGGTTGGCACATTTGTTCGAGGCCGCCTTGCCATGTGGCAGGGTGAACTGGCAGCACAGGCTTTTGGGCAACCCGTAAGGTTTTGAACATGGAAAAATTTCAGGCCCTGGTGGTTCGAAAAACAGATACGGGTCAATCTGTTGACGTTGAAGAATGGGAACCAGACCAGTTGATGGATGGCGATGTGACGGTTCGTGTTTCGCATTCATCGGTGAATTATAAAGATGGTTTGGCCATCACCGGAAAAGCGCCAATCTTGAGAAACCCCGTGATGATTCCTGGTATTGATTTTGCGGGCAAAGTGATTGCTTCAAGCCATGCCCGTTGGAAGATTGGCGATGATGTGGTGTTGGGTGGTTGGGGTGTAGGTGAAAGCCATCACGGTGGCTATGCCCAAGTGGCCCGCGTGAATGGTGATTGGTTGGTGCCCCTCAACAAGGGTTGGTCACCGCAAGACGCCATGGCCGTTGGCGTTGCGGGTTATACGTCCATGCTCTGTGTGATGGCGTTGGAAGAGCAGGGGGTTAAACCCCATCAAGGCGAAGTGTTGGTGACGGGGGCTGCCGGCGGCGTTGGCTCAGTTGCCATAGCGCTTTTGGCGAAACTGGGTTATGAAGTTGCAGCTTCAACGAGGCGTTTGGCTGAGGCCGATTTTCTAAAGTCGCTCGGGGCTACAACTGTTGTTGACGCGGCTGAGTTCAACACACCCGTTAAACCCTTGGCGAAAATCCGGTGGGCGGGGGCCATTGACTCTGTTGGTTCAATCACGCTGGCGAACGTGATTTCGCAAATCATTCCTGAAGGTGCGGTTGCCGCCTGTGGCTTGGCACAAGGCGTTGATCTGCCCACCACGGTGATGCCTTTCATCTTGCGCGGGGTGCGATTGATCGGTGTAAACTCTGTCACAACACCGCTGGCCCGCCGCCAAATGGCATGGGACAGGCTGGCGCGAGATTTGGACTTAGCCAAGCTTCAAGCGTTAACAACAACTGTGAAACTTGCTGACGTGCCACAGGTTGCTGAGGATATTATCGCGGGCAAAACCCGGGGCCGCGTGGTGGTTGAAGTTTAAGCTGCGGCTTTTGAAATGACGCCGCACACATCGTCTACAATTTTCCGAACCATGCTTTCGTCTTGGCCTTCCGCCATCACCCTGATCAAAGGTTCTGTGCCAGAGGGGCGGATGACCAAGCGGCCTGAATTGCCCAACATCACTTCGGCGTCTTTGATGGCAGATTTCACATGGGCATCATCCAAAGGCTTGCCGCCTTTGAATTTTACATTTTTCAAAACTTGCGGAAACGGCGTGAACAGGTTGCAAACTTCGCTGACGGGTTTTCCCTGGCGCACAACTTCGGCCAACACTTGCAACGCCGCCAAAAGGCCATCGCCCGTTGTGGCATAATCCGACATAACAATATGGCCAGATTGTTCGCCACCAATGTTAAACCCATGTTGGCGCATGTGTTCTACCACATACCGATCACCCACTTTGGTGCGCGCCAAATTCAGGCCTTGCGAACCCATATAATGTTCCAGCCCCAAATTGCTCATCACGGTTGAAACTAAACCGCCGCCTTTTAATACACCGCGTTTTGCCCATGATGTGGCAATCAAGGCCATGATCTGGTCACCATCAATCACCTTGCCATTTTCATCGGCAATGATCACGCGGTCTGCGTCGCCATCCAAAGCAATGCCAATATCAGCGCGGGTTTCGCGCACGCGTTGGCACATGGTTTCAGGGTAGGTTGAACCACATTTGTCATTGATGTTGGTGCCGTTTGGATCATCTCCAATGATGATCAATTCTGCGCCAAGCTCCCACAAGGCGGGTGGGGCCGTGCGATAAGCAGCACCATTGGCGGTGTCGATCACGATGCGCAAACCATCAAGCCCGGTTTCAGCAGTGTATGTGCGTTTGGCAAATTCAATATATCGGGCACCAGCATCTTCGATGCGTTTGGCGCGGCCCACTTGATCTGAAGGGGCCAGTTTCAACATCGAAGGATTATCAACCAATTCTTCGATCTGGATTTCTTTATCGTCTGTCAGCTTATAGCCATCGGGCCCAAAAATTTTGATGCCATTGTCATAATAAGGGTTGTGGGAGGCTGATATCATCACGCCCAAATCAGCGCGCATGGAACGGGTCAACATGGCCACGGCGGGGGTTGGTGCTGGGCCAAACAAAAACACATCCATGCCTGCTGATAGGAAGCCTGCGGTTAAGGCTTGCTCGATCATATAACCTGAAAGGCGGGTGTCTTTGCCAATCACCACGCGGTGACGATGGCCGCCACGGCGGTGCAATTGGCCTGCTGCCATGCCAATTTTCATCACAATTTCTGGCGTCATGGCGCCTTCATTGGCTTTGCCGCGAACGCCGTCTGTGCCGAAATATTTGCGTGACATCTTTATAGTCCCCTTAATTTTCATTCCCCGCGCGAGAAGCTATCTGACAAACTTAAACAGCAGCTGAATGCGGGTCGAGCATTGCGTTAAAAACAGCCAAAGCATCAACTGTTTCTTGAACATCGTGAACGCGGAGTATATGCGCCCCTTGCATGGCGGCCTGCAAGGCCCCGGCAAGAGAACCTGCAACACGCTTGGCCGCCGTTTTCTCGCCCGTAATTGCGCCAATAAAGCCTTTGCGTGACAGGCCAATGAGCATGCCAACGCCCAGCCCATGAAACAGGCTGAGTTGGCGCAGCAGTTCCAAGTTTTGTTTAAAAGTTTTTCCAAAGCCAATGCCGGGATCGATGCAGATGCGTGATTTTGGAATTCCAGCTGCTTCAGCTTTGTTGATCAGCGCTGCCAAAGCGTCATAAACATCCAGCGCCACATCATTATATTTGGGTTGAAGCTGCATGGTGCGCGGTTCACCCTGCGCATGCATCAAAATGACAGGGGCATTGGCCTTGGCGATTGTTGCAGCGCTTGCGGGGTCGTATCCCAAGGCTGAAACATCGTTGATGATTTTGGCACCGTGCAACAAAGCCTCCTGCATCAAAATGGCTTTGCGCGTGTCGATTGAAACTGTTTGATTTTTGGCCAAGGCTTCAATCACCGGCATGATGCGGGCGCGTTCTTCATCGACGTTTACAGGATCTGACCCTGGCCTTGTAGACTCGCCTCCAATATCCAAAATGGCGGCACCCTGTTCGGCCATGGCGTGGCCTTGCGCAATGGCGGCTTCAGTTTGAAAGTTTACGCCACCATCAGAAAAACTATCAGGCGTAACATTTACAATGCCCATGATTTGGGTTTGCTCAAGCGCCACACCACCGAAAGCTGGGCGCTTGGCCGTGATGTTTGCAATGGTGGGATTATCGCGCAGTTGTGCAAAAGTTTTTAGAGAGCGCTTGATTGTTTGTGCCTCGCGTTCAATCACCTCAACTTGCGCAAAGCCGATTTGCGCCATGCCGCCCAAAGCGCCCGCGGAACCGTTTGCAATGGCTAATGTTGCATCTGGGCCAAAGACAAGGCCAAAGGGACGATAATGAATCACAATGCTGTTTCCATGCGCAACCTGTAAGACCATAAACAAATCGTCATCTCTGATTTCTCGGAGATGACGATGATTTTGTTAATCAGGGGATCGTGTCCCAAACTTTAGCTCTGCGTTTGCGGCTCCAGCTTGCTGGTACGTTTGCCACTCGTGCGGGGCACGGAAGGGGGCTTGCGTTCAGCCGTTGGTGGCGTTGAACCATCATCGCGCTTGATCTTTTTGCCTTCGACCACTTGGCGCACTTCTGCACCTGTGAGTGTTTCGAACTCTAACAAAGCTGCTGCAATATCATGCAGGCCTTTACGATATTTTGTCAGAATGCGTTTGGCTGTGTTTTCAGCATTTTGAATAAGCGTGCGCACTTCCAAATCAATAAGACGCGCAGTTTCTTCAGAAATGTTTTTGCTCTGTGTCACGCTGTGTCCCAGAAACACTTCTTGATCGTTGCTGCCATAACGCACGCGGCCAAGCTTTTCGCTCATGCCCCATTGGGTTACCATTTGGCGGGCAAGTTCTGTTGCCTGCTGAATGTCGCCTGAAGCACCTGTGGTTACGTTTTTGTTGCCGCCCAAAATCAATTCCGCTTCGCGGCCACCAAACGACATGGCAAGACGCGATTCACACCATTCGCGGCTGTGGCTGTGGCGATCACCTTCAGGAAGATAGAAGGTAACACCCAAAGCTCTACCACGCGGAATGATCGTCACTTTGTGCAAAGGATCACCCTTCACGAACAAGCCAACAAGCGCGTGGCCTGCTTCATGGTAGGCAGTGTTTTTCAATTCTTCTTTGTTCATAACAAGTGAACGACGTTCAGCACCCATCATCACTTTGTCTTTGGCGTCTTCAAAATCAGCCTGTGTGACCATGCGCTTGTTGCGGCGCGCGGCCAGCAAGGCAGCTTCGTTCACCAAGTTGGCAAGATCAGCGCCCGAAAAACCCGGTGTGCCACGCGCAAGCGTTTTGGCTTCCACATCTGGGGCCATTGGCACATTGCGCATATGAACGGCCAAGATTTGTTCGCGGCCCTTCACATCTGGATTGCCAACAGTAATTTGGCGGTCAAAACGGCCTGGGCGCAGAAGTGCAGGATCGAGCACGTCTGGGCGGTTTGTGGCCGCGACGATGATCACGCCTTCATTGGCTTCAAAGCCATCCATTTCAACGAGCAACTGATTCAACGTTTGCTCGCGTTCATCATTGCCGCCACCAAGGCCTGCACCACGATGGCGACCAACAGCGTCGATTTCGTCGATGAAGATAATGCAGGGTGCATTTTTCTTGGCTTGTTCAAACATATCGCGCACACGGCTTGCACCAACGCCCACGAACATTTCAACAAAGTCAGAGCCAGAGATTGTGAAGAATGGCACACCAGCTTCACCAGCAATGGCGCGGGCTAATAGTGTTTTACCGGTGCCCGGCGGGCCGATGAGCAAAGCGCCCTTTGGAATTTTGCCGCCAAGACGTTGAAACTTTTGTGGGTCTTTCAAAAACTCTACAACTTCTTGCAAATCTTCTTTGGCTTCGTCAACGCCAGCAACATCTGTGAACATCACTTTGCCCGACTTTTCAGTCAGCAATTTTGCTTTCGATTTGCCAAAGCCCATGGCCTTGCCAGAACCCGCTTGCATTTGGCGCAAAAAGAAGAGCATCACGCCGCCCAACACCAGCAATGGCACCCAATTGATCAATGCGCTTGACCAGAAGTTTTCATTTTGTTGGGGGCGGAAGGTCATATCAATGCCTTTGTTGCGCAGCTTTTCCAGATCAGGATCTGTAAATGGCACATAGCCTTCAAACGCAACGCCCGCAGTGTCTTTGCCTGAAACAACCCCATTTGTGTAGGTGAGGGTTTTGATTGTTCCAGCATTTATCTTTTCAAAAAATTCTGAATAGGTGATTTCTTTGCTGGATGGATGCAGCACTTGACCTTGGAAAATTCCAAAGAGTGTGACCAACAACAAGCCGATAACGACCCATACTGCAAGATTGCGAAAGTTATTCACGTGTTCCCTCAATTTCTCGGCGCAATGCCGTATCTGTCTGTTGGTTTAACATAGGTGTTTGCTTGGGCAAATCCAAGATCCGATAGATGCTTATTTGAAACTGAGTTCGAATTTTATCGCGGGATGGATCAATGTGGAGGGAACCGCCAAAACCTTATTGTGGGCCATCACAACGGGCAAACCCTCTTGTGCCAAAGCAGAGAAGTTATTATTTTTTAACAATGGTTTAACGTAAATCGCTGCCATAACAGTTGAAGCAATTTCACTGGTTATGCGAAAGCGCTGATCCCAGATGATGGGCGTATTTGCCGCAAGGTTGGTGGGCGTTGGTGAAATGCGTTTGGGCTCTCTTGCCACAACAATGGCTTTTTTACGCAAGGCGAAAATCATGCCACCCAAAGTTCGCCGGCCTGTTTCCACATTTTCAATCCACGTGGATAGTCTCTGCCGTTCGGCCAATTCGGTGGCGTTCAAGCACAGCTTTTGAATGATTGAATCTTTTGCCAAGTCTGAAAGGGAGCTGAACTCAACACGGGCAAGCGTTGCGATGCCAAGGGCATCGAACTTGAGGTGTTCATCACACCAACGCTTCGCTTCTGCTGCAGAAACACGAATCTGTTCTTGCGAAGCTGTGGCCAGTTCAGCGAGCTTGCTATCGGGTTTTAAATTGCGGATGCGAATGCGCTCAAAGCGTTCGTCAGTATTGCTGGGGTCATCAATCCACAGCTGGTCGATTGATTTTAGATAGTTGCGCAAATCATCCCGCTGGTGGTGGAGAAGAGGGCGCACAATGCGAATGCCATTCCATTGTGTTTCCGGCCAAATGCCGCTGAGGCTGTTTGGACTGCTGGTGCGCGATTGGCGCATGGCCACCGTTTCGGCCTGATCATCCATGGTGTGGGCGGTAAGCAAAACTGGAACTTGGTTTTCAATGCAACACGCCGCCATCAAATCATAACGCGCTTTGCGAGCCTTGGCCTGAATGCCGGATGTGATTTTTTCGTGCTGCCAATTTAGCAAAACGTGTTTCACGCCAAGGTGTTTGCACCAAGCAGCAACCTCCACGGTTTCAGCAGTCGAAGTTTCGCGCAGGCGATGATCAACAGTCAGTGCGATGATCGACGCGGGCGCTCGCTCTTCCAGCACCATGCGCAAAAGTGCCATTGAGTCGCCGCCGCCGGAAAGGGCTATGGCAATTTTCGGAATTGCTGAAAGTGAATTGAAAAGTTCGGCCTTAACAGCCTGCACGTTTGAATTCTGCTTGCGCGCGCTTTTTAATTTCCACGGCGTTGGGGAATTCACTGTCCACTGATCCAATAGTGGCGCAGGCCTGATCTTTTTGGCCAAGACGAGACAATGACAAGCCCAGTTTTAAAAGGCTATCAGGCGCACGACGACCTTTGGGATATTGCTTATAGCTGGCCATATAAGATTTCGCGGCATCAGCATAATTTTGTTGAGCATAATAGGTTTCGCCCAATTTGAATTCAGCGCTGCCTGCCAAATTATGTTCAGGATATTTTGAGATGAATTCTTTGAAGCCAGATTCAGCGTCGCCATATTGCAATTGCAACAAAGCCTTTTCAGAACGCAGGAACAAATCATCGGGTGTTTCAGGTTCTAAAGTAGCAGGCTGGGTTAAAGCGGCTTGATCTTGAGAAACGGCCGCTGTGTCGTCGCTGCCGGGGGCAACGAGAACCTGGCCTTGAAATGCGCCATCATTGGCTTGGGCAGCATTGTTGGCCATGGCGCCCAAAGTTGTGGGGCCGGGTGCAACACCTGCCTGTTGGGGCTGTGCCGCCGGCATTTGCGCTGCCTTCATGGTGGGCAGAACGGGTGTTTCTTCGATTGTTTCAACACCCTGTGCAGCCTGTTGTGTGGCTTGCACTGTTGCTTGCGGTGCCGGAAGCTTTTTCTTTGGCAATGGCAAAACCGCCTGTTGTTGGGGTTGTGCTGGTACCGGCGGGGCAATTGCACCCATTTTTTGGGCTGGCTGGGCTTGAAGTTGTTTCAGTTGAAAATTCAACTGCTCCATTTGGCCAGTGAGCTGGCGAATTTGTTCTTCCAAGGCATCAACGCGGTTGGAAAGATCATCGGCATGTGCGGGCATTGCGGCCGCGCTCATCAAAAGGGCAACAATAAAGAGGCTACGCTTCAACATGGTCGTTTCCAAAAACACTTCATCGAAATGTCATGCCCATGAAAATCGGTGAAATTGAGGCTTAAACCCGATTTCTTTTCCACCGATTGATCGCGCATGACCATATTTGCCTTAGTTGGCCCCGCCCGTGATCACAGTCACAGCGCGGCGGTTTTGCGACCAGCATTGTTCAGCGTCACACAAGGCAACAGGGCGTTCTTTGCCATAGGCGATTGAAGAAATGCGGTTGCCCGCAACGCCTTGCGAAATCAAGAACTGGCGAACCGTTGTGGCGCGGCGTGCTGAAAGCGAGATGTTGTATTCGCGGGTGCCGCGCTCATCGGCATGGCCTTCGACTTGAATTGTCACTTGGCGATATTGTTTCAGCCATGAAGCCTGCTTGGTTAAAGTGTCTGCTGCTTCAGGTGAAAGATTGGTTTGATCGTTCAAGAAATAAACCCGGTCGCCCACATTGGTTTTGAAATCGCCCTTTGAACCGGGGGCTGATTGACCACCACCGTCGTTCAAGCCAGTATTGAGGCCCGGAGTATCCAGCGTAGGCTGAGTTTTCTTGCTGCAAGCGGCCAAAGCCAAAAAGCAACAGCACAAAGCTGCATATTTAACATTGGCCAAACGCATCATCATTCAATCTACTCCT
>JAYWFC010000086.1:0-30268 GCA_043778995.1 Aestuariivirga sp. | reverse complement strand
ATCAGAAGCAGGCCTTGAAGGCTTGGCCAGATTGGCGCGGGCAGGCGGCCAGTTTTCTCTCACCCAGGTTTCGGTGGCAGGACTTGATCTTCACGCCATGGATGCATTGAATGTGCGTTATATTGGTCTGCCGTCGGCTTCCATTGATGCTGCGGGGCCATCAACGTCCCTGATTGGTTTTGCGCAGATGGCGCGGCTAAGCCGTGTCAATGTGATCATAACGGGTTTAAGCAATGCAAGCTTGCTGACGAAATTGGGCAGCGTTGCGCGCCTGGCTTGCGGGCCTTGTTTTGCAGCACCGCGCCGCGTGAAACGTGGAATGGGTGGCGCGCCTGCACCACAGGAAATGGCCGCTTAATTTGCAAACCTTCGAACTTTCCAAACGCTTTCCCATCTGGCTCTGTGATATTTGGGGCGTGGTGCACAACGGTGAAAAGCCCATCGCATCAGCGGTGTTGGCATTGCAAAAACATCGCGCCCAAGGCGGCGTTGTGGTGTTGATCAGCAATGCGCCGCGCCCGGCTTCGGCTGTGATTAAACACCTCAATCACATGGGTGTTGCGCCAGATGCTTATGACCAAATTGTCACCTCTGGAGATGTGACGCGCACTTTAATGGTGCAATTTGGCAAAGCCGGGCTTTATCATTTGGGGCCAGAGTTTGATTTGCCTTTGTTTGCTGGCCTTGATGTGAGGCGCGTTCCATTGGCCGAGGCAGGAGCCGTGGTTTGCACAGGGTTGTTTGATGAGTTGAGCGAAACGCCACAAGACTATTTAAGCCTGTTGGCCGACATGAAGCAGCGCAATTTGCAAATGATATGCGCCAACCCCGATAAAGTTGTGCGTAAAGGTGATTTGCTTTTGCCTTGTGCTGGCGCATTGGCCTTTGAATATTTGGCCATGGGCGGCGAAGTTTTGATGGCGGGCAAACCCTTCGCACCCATTTATGATGTGGCCTTGCAATTGGCGGGCAATCCAGATCGGTCACAGGTTTTGGCCATCGGCGATGGGCCCGAGACAGATATTGAAGGGGCAGCGCGCAACGGGCTAGCATGCGTGTTTGTAACTGGCGGCATCAACACCAGCGCTATCATTGGAGCCGATGTGAAAGCGCGTTTCCCCGATGTTGAAATTGTCGCGACAATGCCGGAACTTTACTGGAGCTGACAAATTCGCTAGCAGGTTGGCCCATGTTTGAACTTCATCGCAACACCGTATTACCTGATCATCTGCGCAATTGTGTTGTGGCCATTGGCAATTTTGATGGTGTTCATCGTGGCCATCAAGCCTTGTTGGCGCAGACTCAAGAGATCGCCAAGCGGCTGGGCAAGCCTTGGGGCGTTGTAACCTTTGAGCCGCACCCGCGCACTTTTTTCAGGCCTGAACAACCAGCGTTCCGATTGACACCCCATGCCTTGAAGTTGCGCCTGCTCAAGGCCTTGGGCGCTGATTTTGTTGCGGTGGTTGATTTTGACGCAGAGTTGGCAGCGCTTTCACCTGAAGATTTTATTGTTCAACAGCTCGATCACAAACTGGGTGCCACACATGTTGTGGCTGGATTTGATTTTCATTTCGGCAAGGGCCGTAAAGGCAATTTGGATAGTTTGCGCGGCCACGGATTTGAGGTGACGCGGGTTTCAGAGGTGACAGAGGAAGGCGCTGGTGATCTGGCATTTTCATCAAGCAACATTCGCAACGCTTTGCGTCAGGGGCAAATTTCGCAGGCAAGCCAAGAATTGGGATATGATTGGACAATTCTGGGAACAGTTGTGCCAGGCGACCAACGTGGGCGCACCATTGGCTTTCCAACCGCCAATATTATTGTGGAAAATGGTGTTGAACCAGCGCGCGGAATTTATGCAACCTTTGTGCGTGAGGTTGACCACCCCGAACCTTTGTGGATGGGGGCTGGCTATTTTGGCGACAGGCCAACCTTCAACACCAACCGCACGTTTTTAGAAGTTTATATTCTTGATGGAACGCTTGATCTCTATGGCCGCCAGTTGCTGGTGAGTTTTGTGGAATTGATCAGGCCGGACCAAAGCTTCACATCGGTTGATGCGCTGATTGCGCAAATGAAAGATGATTGTAAAAATGTTCGCGCCATTTTGAGCGCCCGCAAACCTGCGCGTTTTCCGCTGGCAAAACTTCAAGCAGCGGGCAAGATTTAGACAGACTGTGCTGGATCTAGCAATCTGTGCATATGCACGATGAAATAGCGCATTTGTGCATTATCAATAGTTTCGCGGGCCTTACCCTGCCACGCTTGGTGGGCTGTGGCATAGTTGGGATAGAAGCCCACAACCTCAAGCTTTGCCAAATCTTTGAATGTTACTTTTGAAACATCGCTGAGTTCCCCACCAAAAACGAGATGAAGAAGTTGTTCCTTTGGTTCTGGGCTCATAATGTTTTCAATTGCCTCATGGTTGTTGCGTGTCTTTGTGCGCCTGCGGCCAGCAATCCGTTTTGCCAAGGTTGGAGCGTATTATAAATCATTTGCTTGCCGTCGACGTCTGTCAACACGGCACCTGATTCTTCCATCAACAAATCACCCGCCGCCAAATCCCAATCATTCTTGTTGCCAAATGACAATGCGATGTCGGCGCGGCCAGCGGCAACATAGGCCAAGCGAAGCAGCAAAGGAATTTGCGGGGCAATAAGGCCTTTCACACCAAAGGGCACCAAGCATTTTGCGGCTTTGCCTGTGCCCAGAAGTTCAGCACCAGCAAGGGAAGCATCATCGCGCGGAAACAATGGTTCATCATTGCAAAAAGCGCCCGCACCTTTTGCGGCCCAAAAAAATTCAGCCACCGCGGGTCGAAAAAGCGCTGAAAGAATAGGCCTTCCATTTTCGACCAGTGCGGCGCCAATGCACCAACCATCCGTGCCGTTCACGAATGAATTGGTGCCATCAATGGGATCAACAATCCACAGCTTTGCGTTGGCAAGGCGCTTCTGATTGTCAGGCGTTTCTTCCGAAAGCCAGCCATAGGTCGGACGCTGTGCGAGAAGTTGCGCTTTGAGAAATGCGTCAATCTCCAAATCAGCTTCCGTTACAGTGGAACCATCGGGCTTATTCCAGCGCTTTATGTTTGGATTGGAAAGCCTAAGCGCCATCTCACCTGCTGCACGCACGGTGGTGAACAGAAGATCAGCGTCGGCCTTTAAAGATGCAGAAATTTTAGATGCCGGCAATGGTCATTCCCTCAACAAGGCAAGATGGGGCGTTGGTGGATGATTTGAAAATAAGATCATTGGCAGGCGTTAAATTCATAAACATATCTTTCAAATTTCCCGCAACCGTAATTTCGCTGACAGGGAATTTGATTTCACCATTTTCAATCCAGAAACCAGAAACGCCGCGGCTATAATCGCCCGTGGCGGGGTTAATGCTTGAACCGATGAATTCTGTAATCAGCAGGCCCTTGTTCATGGCTTTGATCAAATCTTCGGGTGTGTGTTCACCCGGTTCCATGTGCATGTTGGATGTGGCGGGGCTTGGTTGGGAAGCAAGCCCTCGTGAACCATTGCCCGTGGGTTGCAAATTCAATTGGCGGGCCGAACGCAAATCCAACACCCAACTTGTAAGGGTGCCCTTATCGATAAAATTGCGGCGGCTGGTGGCAAGGCCTTCGCTATCAAAACCGCGTGAGGAAAAACCGCGCAAACGATGTGGATCATCAACGATGGTGATATTGGGTGTGAAAACTTGCTGGCCCAATTTATCTTTCAGAAAACTAACGCCACGCGCTATCGCGCTGCCGTTGATGGCGCTGGATAGATGCCCAATCAGGCTTGACGCCACGCGCCTATCAAAAATTACCGGCACGGATTGGGACGGTAGCTTTTGCGGGTTCATGCGTTTGACGGCACGATCAGCCGCTGTGGCTGCAATTTTTTCCGGCTTGTCTAAATCTTCAAAATGATTGGCCGATGTGCCGTCATAATCGCGCACCATGTTGGTGCCTTCACCCGCAATCACCGAAACACTGAAGCCAAATCCAGTGCGCCTGTAAGATTTTGCAAACCCGTTGGATGACGCCAAGGCAACATCGCTTGATGACGATGAAGCACCCGCACCATTGCTGCGGGTGATGCCAACCACACCCAGGGCCAAGCTTTCAGTTTCTTCGGCCAAATGTTTTAATTCAGCTGCTGTTGGAAAAGTTTTTGACACCAGATCAAGATCAAGCTCTTGTGTTGCCAATTGCTCAGCTGAGGCAATGCCCAAATAAGGATCTGGCGGGGCAAGCTTTGCCATGGCCATGGCGCGTTCAGCCAATCTGGTTCGTGCCTCAGGGGTCAGCACACTGCCCGCGATGATGGCAGATGATTGGCCAGCAAATACACGCAATCCAATTTCACGCGCTTCTGATTGTTCCAATTCTTCAACAACGCCTTGGCGGATTGAGATTGAAGAATCACGACGCTCATAAACCATGGCATCAGCTGCGGTTGCCCCGTGTTTTAACGCACGGGCGACGATGTCTTGGGCAATGTCGAGCAATTCTTTATTCATCAGATCAGGCACCCTAAAAGCATGCCAAACAAAATAATCACTCCAAAATTCCGGTTGGCGCGGAAAAGCTGAAGGCAGACAGTGGCATTTGTGTCATCAAAGCGCGAGATTTGCCATGCGGCATGGAATGCCGCTGCTGCAACGCCGATATGGGCAATAAGTGGCGCTGATACAAGCCAAAGCGATGTGTCAATCAATGCCAAGCTTGCCGCAAAGAAAAAGGCCAACCAATAGACCGTGGTTTTTCCAAACAGCAAGGCAGTTGATTTCACGCCCACAATGGCGTCGTCTTCTTTGTCTTGGTGGGCATAGATTGTGTCGTAAGCCAATGTCCATAAAATGCCGCCCGCATAGAGCGTGAGGCAGGGCAGGTTGATTTGGCCTGTGATGGCTGTCCATCCCACCAATGCACCCCAGTTGAAAGCAAGGCCCAAAACAAACTGCGGCCAAGATGTGATGCGTTTCATAAACGGATAGACGGCCACGATGGCCAGTGAGGCGATTGCGGTTTTAATGGTGAGCGCATTAAATTGCACAAGAACGCCAAGGCCGATCAGCATCAAAACACAGAAAAATATGATGGCACCCTTGGTGCTGATGCGGCCAGAAGGCAGGGGCCTTGTGCTGGTGCGCTCAACCTTGGCATCAATGTTGCGATCTGCCAGATCATTCAGCACGCAACCGGCGCCCCGCATGACAATGGCACCGATTAGAAAAAGCACAGCAAAATAAAAGTTCGGCCAACCGCCACCTTTGGCAATTTGGGCAAGCGCCAGCGACCACCAGCACGGCAACAATAAAAGCCACCAGCCGATGGGCCGATCAAGCCGCATCAATTGCGCATAGGGCAGAAAAGGTGGCGGCAGTGCAACGATCCAACTGTTTTTCACAGCATCTTTAATGGAGGTTGGGCTGGTCTGGCTCATAGGCGCCGTGATACACAGGTTGCATGGCAAAAACCACTGCAAGATTATTCGTTGATCAGCACCTTGAGGCGGGTGCGGAAGTAACACTTTCGCCCGAACAGAGCCATTATCTGGCCAGCGTGTTGCGCATTGCTGCGGGCGACCCTGTTTATATTTTCAATGGTCGTGAAGGCGAGTTTCTGGCTCATGTGGCACAGGTTTTAAAACGCGCGGTTATTTTGCGCTGTGAAACTTTGCGCAGTGCTGCAACGCCGCCACCCGATATTGATTATGTGTTCGCACCCTTAAAGCACACGCGGTTAGACTATCTGGTACAAAAAGCTGTAGAACTGGGGGCCAAGCGCTTGCGCCCGGTGATAACCGCACGCACCATTGCAGAGCGTGTGAACCTTGATCGCATGCGGGCCAATGTTGTGGAAGCTGCCGAACAATGCAACTTGGTTTATGTGCCTGAAGTTTTAGAGCCGCAAACGTTAAACCAAGTTATTCGCACATGGGACAATGGCCGCGCGCTGATTTATTGTGATGAGGTTGCGCAGCGTTCTGACCCCATAGAGGCCCTTCAAGCATTATCGTTGCCCGCTGCCATATTGGTGGGGCCCGAAGGTGGGTTTACAATTGAAGAACGCAGCATGTTGAAAGCATTGCCCTATGTTACAGCCTTAAGTTTAGGCCCGCGTATCATGCGCGCAGACACGGCCGCCGTTGCCATTTTGGCTTTGGCACAAGCTGTTTTGGGTGATTGGAATAAACCGTAAACGACAAAGTTACGTAAATTGACTTGCCGCTGTGATCTTGAATGCCTAGATCAAGGCTTCAAAAGGATTTAAAAAATTGAGCGGACCAACGCCTGAAACACAAGCCGGAAAAGCGCTGATCGAAAACAAAGCGCAAATGGTGGATTATTTTTCCGAAGGTTTCAAACCCAAGGACCAATGGCGCATGGGAACCGAGCATGAAAAGTTTCCGTTTTTGAAAGATACATTGCGCCCTGTGCCTTATGAAGGTGTACGCTCCATCAAAGCGTTGCTGGAAGGCATGCGAGATCGTTTTGGTTGGAATGGCGTTTATGAAGGTGGGCATATTATCGCCTTGGCTGACCCGCATTCCATGGCCAATATTTCGCTGGAACCCGGCGGCCAGTTTGAACTTTCGGGCGCACCTTTGAACACCGTCAACGACACCTGTGGCGAGATTACCGAACATTTGCGGCAAGTAAAAATTATTGGCGATGAATTGGGCATTGGCTTTTTGGGACTTGGTGCCAGCCCCCTGTGGACACGCGCTGAAACACCGGTGATGCCCAAGGGCCGCTATAAAATTATGGCGCCTTATATGGATAAGGTCGGCACAATGGGCCGCGACATGATGTTTCGCACCTGCACAGTTCAAGTGAACCTTGATTATGCTGATGAAGCCGACATGGTGAAAAAACTTCGCGTGTCGCTGGCGTTGCAGCCTTTGGCCACAGCGCTTTATGCCAATTCGCCTTTCCTTGAAGGTAAGCCCAATGGCTTTTTATCGTTTCGTTCGCATGTGTGGACAGACACAGACAATGCCCGCGCGGGCATGTTGCCTTTTGTGTTTGAAGACGGTTTTGGCTTTGAGCACTATGTGGATTATGCGCTGGATGTGCCCATGTATTTCACTATGCGCGATGGTAATTTCATCAATACGACGGGAGAGAGCTTCCGCAAATTCCTTGATGGCAAGCTTCCGCAGTTGCCGGGAGAAAAGCCCACGATGAAAGATTGGGCTGATCATCTCACCACAATTTTCCCTGAAGTGCGCTTGAAGCGATATCTGGAAATGCGCGGGTCTGACGTTGGCCTTGGCAACAAGCTTTGCTCAATGCCAGCGTTTTGGGGCGGGTTGCTTTATGACCAATCGGCACTCGATGCGGCCTGGGATTTGGTGAAAGCTTCAACTGCGGAACAGCGCCAAACCTTGCGTGATTCAGTGCCGAAGCTTGGCCTAAAGGCTGAATTCATGGGCCACACACTTCAAACATTGGGTAAACAGGTTTTAGAAATAGCTCGTAATGGTTTGAAATCACGCAGGTTTGGCGAAGAAGCGTTTCTTGATGTGCTGGATGAAGAAGTTCATTCTGGACAAACACAAGCTGATAAATTGCTTCAACTTTATCATGGCGCATGGAAGGGTGATATTTCCCACGTGTTCAAGGCATCAGCGTATTAAGCTTTAGGCAGCGACCAATTTGCGCATCGGCCCTAAGCCTTCGCGCACATGTTGGGCCAAGGCTTGCGCTGCTGGGCTGGCTTTGCCGGGTTTTTGCATCAGGCCAATGTCAAAGGCGCCAAGGGCAGGAAAGCCTTCACTTTCGGTTAAAATGCGCATACCGGGTTTTACGCAAATCAATGGCATGGCAGCCACCGCCAGACCTTGCATGACCACAGCGCAGACGGTTGAAAAATTGGGGCTGGTATAAGCCACGCGATAGTTGCGGCCATGGCTGCGTAAACCTTGTTCAGCCAGCTTGCGCCAGCCGCAGGAAGCACTGGCAGCGGCAATGGGCAAGGTTTCCAAGGCATGGGTTTTATGGCGAGGCGAGGTGACCCAGACCAGTTCGGCGCTGATCAAGGTTTCACCATAAATATCGCCGCCATTGAAGGTGACGACGGCCAAATCCAATTCGCTGTTGCGCACATGGCCAGCCAGAACTTGTGATTGATAACACTCCACTTCCAAGTTCACCTGCGGGTGCGTGCGGTGAAACCGTGCCAAGATTTCCGGCAAAAATAAATCGGCATAATCATCAGGCGTGCCAAAGCGAACGGTTCCGGTAATCTCTGGAATGGTGAAAGCTGAAACCGCCTCGTCATTCATGGCCACCATGCGGCGGGCATAATCCACCAACCGTTCCCCATCCAGCGTGATGCGGCTTCCCCTGCCATCTCGTGCAAAAAGTGGGCGGCCCAACGTTTCTTCAAGGCGCTTCATCTGCATGGAAACCGCCGATTGGGTTTTGTTCACTTCATCTGCGGCGCGGGTAAAATTGCCGGTATCAGCAATGGCCAGAAAGGTTTTCAATTGATCAACATCAAGATTCGGGATCATGGCAGCCTCATTCATCAACTATTGTGATGATATGTATAAAATACATTCGTTAGATAAATCAATCAAATTCTGCGATGAATAGTCCATCAAACATCACAGAAAGGAATATATCATGGACAATTTTGCATTTCATCAGGCCCGCCAATTTGGCAGCATGGAAGGCTATGGCCCTTTGGCGCAGTTGATTGAGGCGATCAGACGGCGCTTTGAACAGAAGCGCTAAGTCTGCCCACCATGCGGTAGGCCAGGACCATGGCCGCCAAGCCACAAATTGCGCCGCCAAGGGCGGTGCCCACCATAATGCCTTCAGCACCTGCATAAGCGCCACCAATCATGGCAAAGGGAATAGTGCCTAAAGTGGCGCGAACCCAGTTTGTCCATGTCGAATAGATGGGCTTGCCCAAGTTGTTGAATGCAGCGGCAGCGACGAATAATCCGCCGAGCAAGGCCCAAGACACGGCGATATAGGTAGAAAAGAAATCCACCAATTCCGCCGCGCGGCCTGAAATGTGAAAAGCCGCGATGAGTTCATGGCGCAAAACATACAAGATTAGCGATGTTGCAACCGAATAGAGCACCGCGAAGGTTAGGCCGTCACGGAGCGTGCGCTTCACCCGCGGAAAATCTTTCGCTCCAAAATTTTGGCCGATGATCGGGCCAACCGCCCCAGACAGTGAAAAGATCACGCCGAAAGCCACGGGCACCACACGGTTCACCACTGTGCCGGCAGTGACGATCTCATCACCATAAGGTGCGAAAACATGGTTCATGTAACCAGCGGCAAAAGGCGTTGCCAATTGCGATACAATGGAGGGTAGGGCAATGCCCCACACGGCAGGCCAATCGCGTTTAAAGTCTTGCCAATTGAAGGGGCTCAGAAAGTTGTGCACCTTGGCTAAACTATAAAGGCCTACGCCAAAACAGAGCGCATAAGAAATGGCATTGGCAGCGGCAGCGCCTTGAATGCCCCAGCCGAACTTATAAATGAAAATGGGATCAAGGATCAGTGTGGCAATTGCCGACGAGAGTGTGATGTACATGGCACGCTTGGCATCACCAAGGCCGCGCAAACTGAATGAACAAGACAAAGCGCCCGCCAGGCATATAAATCCGGGCGAAAGCGTCCAGATGAAAATTTTGGCAAGGTGTGCCGTTTCACCTGTGGCACCCAGCAATGATAAAATTGGTGAGATGAAAATACAGACCAGAGCTGTATAGATCGCGGAAATTGCAAGCGACATGTAAAGCGAACTCGAAGCAAATTGTTTGGCGCGTTCGGGCTGTCTGGCACCCATGTTGCGCGATACAAGGGCCACGGCGGCTATGCCTGCACCAATGGCCAGCGACAAATTGGCAAAATCCAGCGTGCCGCCAAAACCGATCGCTGCGGTAATACGCGTATCATTCAGGCTCGATAGAAAATAGAGATCGGCCAGATCGACGATGAACAACGTCATCAAACCAAGCGCACCCGTCAGCGTCATCACGACCACATGTTTAAAGATGGAACCTTGCAGGAATGTTGCTGTGGGTTGGGCGGCGCTGCTCATAGTTTAAATCCTAAATTTTTGGCTTCGTTGATCAGCGCATCGCAATTGGTGAAATGATGGGCCTGAAGGCCTGCAAGCTTGGCCCCTTGCACATTGGATTTTTTATCATCGATGAACCAACACAGATCAGGCTTTTGATCGAGCCTTTCCAAAAGCCTTGTAAAGCTGATGGGATCAGGTTTTTTGGTGCCAAATTCGAATGAGCAAAAGCGCAATTTAAAAATTTCAGCAGCTTCGGGGAAAAGCTGTTCCAAGTGGTTTTTCACCACAGGGCCATTGTTGGTGTAAATTGCCAAGCTAGCCTGTTCACCCAGCTTTTTAGCAACTGAAAGAACATCAACGCTGGGAGACATGGCCAAGCGGCGCGCCTCTATCCACTGGGTGAGGCTGATGGTGCGACCCAGTCTTGTGCCAAACTCGTGCAGATAGTTTTCAATTTCAGCATAGCCACCCGTGTCTGCCAAGTCTTCAAAGCCTGAATCCCATACAGCGGCGCGAACGTCGCGCGCGGTTACATCAGCCAAAGTTGCAAGCGCACGAAGCCTGCGGCCCAGATCATAATGGCAGAGCACATCATCCATATCAAAGATGACCAATTCAGGCAGTGGCATTATGCGGCGGTTCCGCCCACTGTCAGGTTATTAATGCGCAATGTGGGTTGACCAACACCAACGGGCACACCTTGGCCTGCTTTGCCACAGGTGCCAATGCCAGGATCAAGGGCCATATCGTTGCCCACCATGGCGATTTGTTTTAACGCCACAGCGCCAGCACCAATGAGAATGGCACCTTTAACGGGTGCACCAATTTTGCCGTCTTCAATCAAATAGGCTTCGGTGCAGGTGAACACAAATTTGCCCGAGGTGATGTCAACCTGACCGCCGCCAAAGCTTTTGGCATAAAGCCCTTTTTTCATGGAGGCACGGATTTCGTCGGGATGTTTGTTGCCGTTGAGCATGTAGGTATTGGTCATGCGTGGCAGTGGAATATGAGCATAAGATTGGCGCCTGCCGTTGCCGGTGGGTTTAACGCCCATCAGCCTTGCGTTCAGCCTGTCTTGCATGAAGCCAACCAAAATGCCTTTTTCGATTAAGGTTGTGCAATTGGGCGACGTGCCTTCATCATCGATGGAGATTGAACCACGGCGGTTTTCAATCGTGCCATCGTCAACCACGGTCACATCTTCTGATGCAATGCGGGTTCCCATCAGGCCCGCAAAAGCTGACGTGCCTTTGCGATTAAAATCGCCTTCCAAGCCATGACCAATGGCTTCATGCAGCAAAATGCCGGGCCAACCTGGCCCCAACAATACATCCATTTCGCCGGCCGGCGCTGCCTCAGCATCAAGGCCCACCAAGGCTTGGCGCACGGCTTCTTTTGAAGCGTCTTTCCAGTTGGCTTCAGACAAATAGAACAAAGGCTCTGCGCGCCCGCCAAAACCATGATTGCCTTGACCAGATGTGCGATTGTCCGACGTGGTGACAGAAACCCCAAAACGCGTCAGCGGGCGAACGTCATGGTATAAGCTTCCATCTGTCCGAGCGATGGTAACTTTTTGCCAGGACGAGCCGAGGGACACTGTAACTTGTGACACGCGCGGATCAAGCGAGCGGGTGAAAGCATCCACTTCTTCCAGCAGATTGATCTTTTTGGCAAAACCCATGGCTTCAACCGGGTTGGCGCTGGGGTAAAGTTTTTTAGTGGGTGCTGCGGGCGACACATCAATGTGGGCGGGCTTGCCGCCAGACAAAATTGAAGAACAGGTTTCAGCGGCGCGTTTTAAAGCCTGTTCGTTGATCATCGACGAATGGGCGTAGGCAGCCGTTTCGCCCGTTACGGCACGAAGGCCAAAGCCTTCACCCTCATCAAACGTGGCGGTGCGCAGGCGGCCATCATCAAACACCAAGCTTTCAGATTGGGTGTGTTCGATGAAGAGTTCCCCATCATCCGCGTTTTTCAGGGTTTGGGAGAGGAGCTTGAGGGCATTGGAACCAAATGGGGCCAAATCGGTTTCTGTGTTCTGGGTCATAAAGCATACATAGGTGTTTTAACGGCTTGGTTCTAGGGTGTTTGACGAGGCAAATGCACACGGCAGATTTATGATTGTTAAATGGTTTCTCAATAAACCCTCGAAAACGAGTTCTTCGAACTGACACAATTGTGTTGAAACCTAACAAAATACGGTAAATTTTGTTGAGAGCGTAAAATGACAAATTCAGAAATTGAAAAGATTTGTGGGCTGGTTGAAAAAGGTGCCAAGATTTCAATCGGCAGAGCGCCCAACGGCGCGCGCCGCATCAAACTGACGCGTGGGCTTTTTGGGCTTTTGGTAGAGCGCTATTCAGCCAGCGAATCTGATGTCAGTGAGATAAAGCAGCGACTGCACTTATCGGTTCATTAAAAAAGCGAGCGTGAACTTATTCACGCCCGCCCATCAAAACAGTGATTAAAGCAATTTTTATTGCTTATCGAGATCAGCGATGCCCTCGGCAAAGCCCGCCAGCGGGAACTTGATTGGAAAACCATTGCCGGGACGATCATAGATATAAAACGTGGCTTGCTTGCCTTTCAGAAACTTTTTCATCGTGGCATCTGATGCTTCGCCAAAGCCTTCGCAGGCCCGCGGGTTACAGCGCGTAAAGCTCATCCGGCCTTCCAAAGCAGTGCCATCAATTTCCATGGCAACGCCGGTTGGCAAATAAACTCCCAAAGGTACCAACGCCCGCATGATGGTTTGCGTTTTGCCATTGGCCTTGGTGCGGTTGATAATCAGCGACAGGCCGATGCCTTCACTTTTTTCATTTTTTCCAGTTTGCGTCATGCCGCAAGATTTTCCAGCGGGTTGATCGCCCTGTGCCGGAAGTTCACTGCATTGTACAAGCCAGCCACCGTGAGTGGCCACGGTTTCAACTTTTGGTGCGTTGGGATCAACGGGTTGACCCGCTGCGTTTTTGCGAGGGCCTAAATTTGGTGGAGGCGGTGGCGCTTGTGTCTGGGTTTGGGCAAAGGCTGGGCTTATAATGCCTGCCAAAAGTGTTGCTGCGCATGCCAATTGGCAAATCGACTTAAATTTCACGATTCGCTTTTCCTTAATGTTGAACGTTAGTTGCGACTTAGCGCCAAGAATCAGCAAAAACAACCTGCAAATTTATGGGCACAATTCACCTCTTTCACGGCAAATGCGGCAGAATTCCGTTTGCCATCGCAATGACGTTTTGCCGCGCATTCGCCAGTTGCGGCAATCAACCGAATGTTGTTTACCTCGCCTTGGGCTTTTAATAAGCCGAGCGATTGAGGACACAAGGCGATGACATCATTCAAAACACGAATTTTAGCGGGGTTGACTGGGTTATTTCTTGTTCCCACTTTGGCTCTGGCCGAGGCAGGCCACCCCGTGAATTGGCAATTGGGCTTGCAGGATTCTGTGACGCCAGTTGGAGATTTTATTCAAACCTTTCATAATGGCCTTTTGGGTTTGATCATTGGCATTGTTGTGTTTGTGTTTGCGCTTTTGGTTTATGTGATGGTACGGTTTAATTCAAAGGCCAATCCGGTGCCTTCAAAAACCACCCACAATGCCCTGCTTGAAGTTGTGTGGACGATTGTGCCTGTGATCATTCTGGCCATCATTGTTGTTCCTTCGATGAAGTTGCTGTATTTTCAACGCAACATTCCGAAGGGCGATTTGACTGTTAAGATCATCGGCAACCCATCATGGAACTGGACATATGAATATCCTGATCTGGGTGTTAACGATGATAAATCTGCCAAGGTGTCATTCACTTCATATTTGCTGCCGGAAGACAAGGCAAAGGCACAAGGGCGCTCTTATCTGTTGGCAACTGACGTGCCCATGGTTGTGCCCGTTAACAAAGTGGTGAAGCTGATTGTAACCGCAGACCCAGAAGGCATTATGCACGCATGGTATATGCCATCATTTGGGGTAAACATGGATGCCATTCCCGGCCGCTTGAATGAAGATTGGTTCCAAGCCACCAAGGAAGGTGTGTACAACGGCCAATGTGTTCAGCTTTGCGGCGTGCAGCACGCCTATATGCCAATTGAAGTGTGGGTTGTTTCGGAAGATAAATATAAGGCTTGGGGCGAAATGCAGTTGAAATCGCCAAAGCCAGAAGAACTTGATCAATTTCTGAAAACCATTCGCCCTGCAGATGCAAAAGTTGCAGCTAACTGATTTTATTGAGGCAAAAGAATATGTCACACGCACACACAATTGATGATCACTCGCACGCCGACCCAACGGGTTGGCGGCGCTATCTTTATTCAACCAACCATAAAGACATCGGCACGATGTATCTTTGGTTTGCAATTTTCGCAGGCTGTGTGGGTGGCATTCTTTCGATTTTGATGCGCATGGAATTGGCTCAGCCGGGCATTCAATATTTCAGCGGCTTGTCGCAAATGGTTTATGGCGTCTCTGGTGATGCGGCTATCGATAATGGCAAGCAAATGTATAATGCGTTTGTAACTGCCCACGGCCTGATTATGATCTTCTTTATGGTTATGCCGGCGATGATTGGTGGCTTTGGCAATTGGTTTGTGCCTTTGATGATCGGCGCACCTGATATGGCCTTCCCGCGCATGAACAACATTTCGTTCTGGTTGCTGGTTCCATCTTTTGCTTTGTTGATCATCTCAATGTTTGTTGAAGGCCCGCCGGGCATGCACGGTGTGGGTGGTGGTTGGACATTGTATCCACCATTGTCATCGACTGCTGGTTCACCCGGCCCCGCCATGGATTTTGCAATTCTATCCATTCACATAGCGGGTGCTTCATCTATTCTCGGTGCCATCAACTTCATCACCACCATTTTCAACATGCGCGCACCGGGCATGACCTTGCACAAGATGCCATTGTTTGTGTGGTCAGTTCTTGTCACTGTGTTCTTGCTGTTGTTGTCATTGCCGGTTCTGGCTGGTGCCATCACCATGTTGTTGACCGATCGTAACTTCGGAACATCATTCTTTGTGCCATCCAAGGGCGGCGACCCATTGCTGTTCCAACATCTGTTCTGGTTCTTCGGCCATCCTGAAGTTTATATTTTGATTTTGCCGGGCTTTGGCATCATCAGCCACGTGATTTCAACTTTCTCCAAGAAGCCAGTGTTTGGTTATTTGGGCATGGCCTATGCCATGGTGGCCATCGGCGTGGTGGGCTTTGTTGTGTGGGCGCATCATATGTATACCGTGGGCATGGATGCGGATACGCAGGCTTATTTTGTGGCTTCGACCATGATTATCGCTGTGCCGACTGGCGTAAAGATTTTCTCTTGGATTGCAACAATGTGGGGCGGTTCGATTGAATTCCGCCCACCCATGTTATGGGCGATTGGCTTTATTTTCTTGTTCACCGTTGGCGGTGTAACAGGTGTGGTATTAGCCAACGCTGGCGTTGATCGTGATTTGCATGCCACATATTATGTTGTGGCGCATTTCCACTATGTGCTTTCGCTGGGTGCTGTGTTTGCCATCTTTGCGGGCTGGTATTACTGGTTCCCCAAAATCACTGGCTATATGTATAATGAAACCATTGCCAAGGTTCACTTCTGGTTGACTTTCGTGTCAGTGAACTTTGTGTTCATGCCACAGCATTTCTTAGGTCTTGCTGGCATGCCGCGCCGTTATATTGATTATCCGGCACAATTTGCTGGCTGGAACTATGTGTCATCACTGGGTTCTTATGCTTCGGGCTTTGCTGTTGTTGTGTTCCTGTTCGGAGTGATCATGGCCTATGCCAAGAAGGTGCCAGCACCAGCCAACCCATGGGGTGTTGGTGCCACAACTTTGGAATGGACATTGCCTTCACCACCGCCGTTCCATCAGTTCAATGATCTGCCAGTGATTAAGTAACTTGATGAGCATTGAGCAATCATATGATCACGCATTAGTCGAGCCTGTTCCCGAAATTCTCGGCGGGCAAGGTTCGGCGCGTGATTATTTTCAATTGCTCAAGCCACGGGTTATGTCACTCGTTATCTTCACTGCTGTTGTTGGCATGGTGGCGGCACCGGGCCACATTCAACCTTGGCTTGGATTTGTTGCACTGTTTTGTATAGCACTTGGTGCTGGTGCATCAGGTGCCCTCAACATGTGGTATGAGGCTGATATTGATGCGGTGATGAAGCGCACATCAAAAAGGCCAATTCCAGCAGGCGCTATTTTGCCGGGCGAGGCTTTGGGTTTTGGTGTGGCTTTGGCCATCGCATCGGTTATGATGTTGGCGCTTTTTGCCAATTGGCAATCTGCCGCTCTGTTGGCTTTCACAATTTTCTTTTATGTCGTTGTTTATACAATTGGGCTCAAACGCTACACGCCGCAAAACATTGTTATTGGTGGCGCTGCGGGTGCATTTCCTCCGATGGTTGCTTGGACGGCTGTAACAGGCACAGTTGATTTGGGTTCAATTGCGTTGTTTCTGTTGATCTTCATGTGGACACCGCCGCACTTTTGGGCCTTGGCGTTGTTTCGTGAGGGTGACTATGAAAAGGCGGGCATTCCCATGCTTCCCAATGTGGCTGGTCGGCCTGAAACACGAAAGCAGATTTTAATTTATGCGCTGCTCACTTTGCCAGCGGTGGCACTTCCTTGCATGACTGGTGTGGCTGGCGGCCTTTATGCGTGGGGTGGGGGCTTTCTCACGTTGATATTTGTGAAAGACGCCATTGATATTTACCGCCTTGGCGACACACCTGAGGGCGATAAAGCTTGCAAAGCATTGTTTGGTTTCTCGATCTTCTGGTTGTTTGCATTGTTTGCGCTTATTTTGGCTGAAAAGCTGATCGGCATTCCAGCTTATCACTGGGTGTTGGCATGAAAGATAGGCCGGTGGCTTTTTCTCCTGCCGATATGAAGCGGCGCAAAATGCGCGCTGTTGTAACCGCGTTGATTTTGGCGGGGCTGGTTGTCTTGTTTTTTGTGACAACGATTTATAAAATCAAACAGGGCCTACATTGATGAAGCCCGCCCAACCCGATAAAAAACAAAACACGCGCGTGGCAATTATTGCTGCAACTGGTGTGTGTTTGATGGTGGGTGGGGCTTATGCGGCTGTTCCTTTTTATAAAGCCTTCTGCCAAGCCACTGGCTTTGGTGGCACAACACAGCGGGCTTTGAAGGCGCCAGACAAGCCAAGCGAAAAAACCATCACTGTTCGTTTTGATGCAAACAGTTCTTCGGATCTGGGGTGGAATTTTCAGCCGCGTCAAACGCAAATGGTTGTAAAAATTGGCGAGCAAAACATTGCCTATTATGATGCCAAGAACATTGGAAGCCACGAAGGCACGGGCAGCGCTGTTTACAATGTGACACCGCCAACAGCCGGGCAGTTTTTTGATAAGATCCAGTGTTTCTGTTTTACCAAACACACGTTGAAGCCCGGTGAGACTGCTGAGTTTCCAGTTACATTTTTTGTCGATCCCGCCATTTTGGATGATGCCGACGGCAAGGGCATTAAAGAAATAACGTTATCTTACACGTTTTATCCTGCAGATGCGCCGAAGGTGGCGGATAAGCAGGCCAAGCTGAATTGAGAATTTGAGGAGCACACCATGGCTGACGGACATAGTAAAAATCATGATTATCACTTGGTCAATCCAAGTCCTTGGCCCGTAGTTGGTGCTGTTTCAGCTTTCATCACAGCAGTTGGTGCGGTTACTTGGATGCATGGTGCGCCACCCTATGCCTTGATTATTGGTTTTGCATTGGTGCTTTACACCATGTTCATGTGGTGGGCTGACGTGATCAAGGAAGCCAACGCTGGCGACCATACACAGGTTGTGGCGTTGCATTTGCGTTATGGAATGTTGATGTTCATCGCCTCTGAAGTGATGTTCTTCGTGGCTTGGTTCTGGGCATTTTTTGATGCTTCGCTGTTTGCGGGTGAAGCCAAGCTTGCATCACGCGTGTTGGCCACGGGCGGCGTTTGGCCCCCTAAGGGCACCACCGTGTTTGATGCGTTTCATCTACCGTTGCTGAACACTTTAATCTTGCTGACATCAGGCACCACTGTGACTTGGGCGCATCATGCTTTGCTTCATGGAGATCGCAAAGGTTTGGAACGTGGGCTGGCTTTGACCATTGTTCTTGGCCTCATTTTCACTTGCGTGCAGGCTTACGAATATAGCCATGCCATGTTTGCATTTTCTAATGCTAGCGGCGGCAATATTTACGGTTCAACCTTTTTCATGGCCACGGGCTTTCATGGTTTCCATGTGATCATCGGCACAATCTTTTTGATTGTGTGCTGGTTCCGCGCGCGGGCTGGAGCATTTACACCTACGCAACATTTTGGCTTTGAAGCGGCTGCTTGGTATTGGCACTTTGTGGACGTGGTGTGGTTGTTCTTGTTCGTGTGCATTTATGTGTGGGGCAACCACGGCGGCGTGATGCCGCTTGAATGAACGACAACTATTATCCAGACTATTCGCCCTTTAAAACGGGCATGATGGGCAAGTGCCCGCGCTGTGGGCGCGGGCATTTGTTCAATGGCTATTTGAACTTGGCCACAGCCTGCACCAATTGCAAAATGCCATTTGATTTTGCCGATGCGGGTGATGGCGCAACATGGTTTGTGATGTTGTTTGCATGCGTGTTTGGCGTGGGCAGCATTGTGGGCTTTGAACTGGCCTATGAGCCACCAATTTGGGTGATGGTGCTTATCGGCTTGGTGTTGATTGTGATTATTCCCATGTTGATGCTGCGCCCCATGAAGGGGCTGTTGATTGCGCAACAATGGCGCATGAATGCCCATGAAGGACGCATTGATAAATGACACGTCGGGTGTGGCCGGTGTTGGTGGCAACAATTGTTGGCCTTGCCATTTTGTGTTCCTTAGGTTTTTGGCAAGTGCAGCGCTTGGGCCAAAAGGAGGCTTTGATCGCGGCTTTGCAGCTACGCATGAATGAAGCGCCCGTGCCTTTGGCCGATGCTTTAAAGCGGGTGAGCGCTGGCGAAGATGTTGAATACCTCAAAGTGACAGCCAGCGGCGCATTGGATTTGACGCACATATTGAAAAAACAATCATCGTTCAAAGGCATGCCCGCTTGGGAGGCCATTGCTCCTTTCAAAGCCGAGGATGGCAGCACAGTTTTGGTTGATTTAGGCGTGGCCACTGCACCGCCAACTTCACTAAGCCAGCTGAACGGCATTGTTCGATTGCACAACAAGGGCAGAGGTTATTTTGATAATGACAATAGTGCTGCAAACAATGAATGGTTTTGGTGGGATGTGCCCGCCATGCAGAAGGCCGCGGGTTTTTCCGGCCCCTTGGTGATTGTTCAATCGTTGCAAAGCGAGGCGGGCTTTGAAGCCGCAGAAGCAAAAGTGGAGCTTGCCAATAATCATTTGGGATATGCCATCACTTGGTTTGGTTTGGCACTGGCTCTGCTTGGTGTTTCTGCTGCGTTTATGTTGAGAAAGCCTAATGCTTGAATGCATAGCACTGCCGCGCTAGAGCGGATGCGGTTGCTGTTTTCAACAAGGGAACATTGTTTTGAAATTCATTTCCACGCGGGGCCAAGCGCCTAAACTTTCATTTGAGGGGGCCATGCTTTCAGGGCTGGCGCGTGATGGTGGGCTTTATGTGCCAGAGACAATTCCGAAATTTACCAAAGCTGAAATGATCGCATTGCGCGGGCGGCCCTATCACGATGTGGCCTTTGCCGTGTGCAGCAAATTTACTGTGGGTTCAATTCCCGCGCGCGAATTAAAGCGCATGATTGCTGAAGCCTATGCCACGTTTGATCATCCAGCAGTGTTGCCTTTGAAGCAGCTTGAGGCCAACCAGTTTTTGCTTGAACTTTTTCATGGGCCAACGTTGGCTTTTAAAGATGTGGCCATGCAGCTCTTATCACGCATGATGGACTGGAGTTTGGCCAGACATAACCGCCGCGCCGTTATTGTGGGTGCCACTTCTGGCGACACTGGTGGCGCTGCTGTTTCGGCTTTCGAACATAGCCAAAACGCCACGCTTTTTATTTTGCATCCACATGGCCGCGTATCTGACGTGCAGCGCCGACAGATGACAACGGTGAAAAGCAAATCCATTTTCAACATCGCGGTTGAAGGCAATTTTGATGATTGTCAGGCCATTGTGAAAGCGCTGTTCAATGATTTGGCGTTTCGTGATGGCGTTGGTTTGGCGGGGGTTAACTCCATCAACTGGGGCCGCATCATGGCCCAGATTGTTTATTATTTTTATGCTGGGCTGGCCTTGGGTGCGCCGGATCGTGAAATAAGTTTCTGTGTGCCATCGGCAAATTTTGGCAATATGTTTGCTGGGCTTGTTGCAAAACGCATGGGCCTTAGCGTCGACAAGTTCATCGTTGCCACGAACAGCAATGATATTTTAGACCGCACGTTAAAAACCGGGCGTTATGAGGTGACAGGGGTTCACCCCACCATAAGCCCATCGATGGATATTCAAGTTTCCAGCAATTTTGAACGCTTGGTTTATTTGGCTAACAAGCGCGATACGTCGGCGGTTCGCGCGGCCATGGGCAGTTTGGCACAATCAGGTTCGTTCACTTTAAAGTCGCCAGCACTGAAGGCTATCCGCAGTGAATTTGATTCCGGTGCCACATCTGAAGTTGAAACATCAGCCATGATGGCAAAAGCGTGGGCCGGAATGGGTGAGTTGCTCGACCCGCACAGCGCCGTGGGCCTTCATGTTGCTTTGCAGCATAAATTAAAATCGCCTTTGATTACGCTGGCAACCGCGCATCCGGCGAAATTTCCTGATGCAGTGCACAATGCCACGGGCCAACATGCTCGTTTACCCTCTCGACTATCGCACTTGCTCACCGCGCCAGAAAGTTTCACTATAGTGCCCAACAGCGTTGCAGCCGTGAAAGAGTTTATTCTTTCCAACGACAAGCGTTGATTGGGAGTTTGTATGTCGGTTGAAATTACCAAGCTGAAAAACGGCTTGCATGTTCTTACACATAACATGCCACATCTTGAATCCGTGGCCCTTGGCATTTGGGTAAAAGCGGGTGCGCGCGATGAAATGGCCCACGAAAATGGCGTGGCACATTTTTTAGAACATATGGCTTTCAAAGGCACCAAGCGGCGATCGGCCCAAGACATTGCCGAAGAAATTGAAAGTGCAGGCGGTGAGATCAATGCCGCCACGGGCATGGAAACCACCACCTACTATGCACGCACCTTGAAAGCTGATTGGCCTTTGGCCATGGATATTCTGGCCGATATTTTTACATCGTCTACGCTTGAAGAATCTGAAATGGAGCGTGAAAGAGATGTGATCTTGCAAGAAATTGCAGCCGCCAAAGACCAACCCGATGATCTGGTTTTTGAGCTGGCCCAAACAGCAAGTTATGGTGCGCATCCCTTAGGGCGATCCATTCTGGGCACGGAAGACTTGGTAAAGTCGATGACGCGTGAGCAAATGCTGGGCTGGCGTGAGCGGAATTATTGGGCCTCGCGCATGGTGGTGTGTGCAACCGGCAATGTGGACCACAAAGCTTTTGCGGCGGAAGCTGAAAAACATTTCGGCAAAATTCCTCAAGGACATTTGCCGCAACGCCAACCGCCAAACTTTGGCGCTGAAGCGATGACAGAACAAAAGCCTTTAGACCAAACCCATTTGGTTGTTTCATTTCCTGCGCCGCATTACCGCGACCCGAGGGTTTATCAGTTGCAAGTGTTGGCAAGCATTTTGGGGGGCGGTATGTCTTCCAGGCTGTTTCAGGAAGTGCGTGAAAAACGCGGTCTTTGCTATAGCGTGTTTGCCTTTGGCACAACCTATGAAGACACGGGCCAACTTGGCGTTTATGCAGCAACATCGCCCGACCACACACCGGCCCTGATTGAAGTGACAGCCAATGTGATGATGTCGATGATGGGCGAGATTACAGCCAAAGAAATTGATCGCGCCAAGGCGCAGCTTAAAACATCGATCGTGATGAATTTGGAAAGTGCGTCTTCACGCGCTGATCAAATTGCCCGGCAGTTTTTGGCATTCGGTGAAGTGCCTGATATGGCCACATTAATTGCCAAGATTGAGGCGGTTACCATTGAACAGGTTCGAGCCCTTGCTGGCGATATTTTTGGCAAAGGTGTTCCTTCTATGAGCGCAGTTGGCCAACTTTCTTCGCTGGAAAGCCATGCCGCTTTGGCCTCTCGTTTTCAGATAAAGTGAACGTGCTTAAGCTGTTTCAAAAGATCGCCGGCTATCAAAATGTTGAAGGCAATTTGGTGACGTTGCGTGCACCCCAGCCCGATGATTTTGAACAATGGTGCGATGTGCGCCAGAAAAGCCGCGAGTTTTTGGAAAAGTGGGAACCGACATGGCAACCCGATGAATTTTCAAAATTTGCGTTTCGCGAGCGCGTGCGAATTTATCGGGCCCGTGCGCGGGACGATGTGGCCTATGCGTATTTTTTGTTTGAAAAGCAGCAGGGGCAGTTGGTGGGCGGCCTGACACTGAGCCACATTCGACGTGGCGTTTCACAGGCAGCAACACTGGGTTATTGGATGGGCCAGAACTTCACGCGGCGCGGCTATATGACCGATGCGATTGACGCCTTGACGAGCGTTGCTGGGACACGGTTTGGCTTGCACCGCATTGAAGCGGCCTGCTTGCCGCATAATGAAGCTTCGCGAAATTTGCTTGCCAAATGTGGCTTTGAACAAGAAGGTTATGCTAAATCATACGTGAAAATTGCTGGCCAATGGGAAGACCACGTGCTTTTTGCCAAGTTGACAAATGTGAACTGACAATCGCCTTCAACTTGCGAGACCGCTAGATTGTATCAATGATTCGTTTGCTGGGAAACGCTCGAACACTGTTGTTGGCTTTGCTGGTCTTTCTGGCAGCGCCGGGTGTTGGGTTGGCGGGCATTTTAGATGTTGATCAAAACAGCAATGAAGTGAATCTTGCGGCCTATCGCGAACCAATTGCAGCACAACGCGCCAATATTAATGTGCAGGGGCCAACAGATCCTGCCCTTGCCACTTTAAACGCAGTAGGGCCCGGGCCCACCTATTATTGGTCGCTATTTTCATTTCATAACACAACTGAACAGCCATTGAATTTTTCTCTGGTTCTGGCGCCGCAGCGCTTTGCCGGATCAGGCTTTTTGCCGGCAAAAAATGTTGGTCAATCGGCTTTAGGCGCGGTGTTGACTAAAACTTCTGCTGCCATCGTGCTTGATGTTGACGGATCGGTTAGAAGTTTAAACTTTTCAGTGGCTAGCAAAGAGACAGTGAATATTGCTGTGGAAAGCTTGGACGGCACGTTAAACGCGACGCTGATGCAAAAGGCAGCGTGGCAAAAATCGCGCAGCGAAGTTGCATTTTTTCAAGGGCTCATTCTCGGAATATCATTGATTGTAACCTTGGGAATTCTTGGCTGCTATGGCTTTCGACCAAGTCTTGCCATTTTGGCAGGATGGGTTTTCAGCTTGGCATCATTTCTCTTCATCGTTTTTGATATTGGATTTGGCGCAGGAATTTTGAGCGGTTTGTCTTCGGGCATGACGCGTGTGATTTTAGAAAGTGCAATGACTGGCAGCCTTGCTTTGTGTGCGGTGTGCTTTTTGGGTGTTGACCCTAAGCGTTCTCTGTTTGGCATGGGGCTTTTGGCAATTCCATTTTTGGCCCTTGCCAATATAACCTATGGTTTGGTGGAGCCTAACATTGCAACAGGTCTGGCGCGGGGTGGTTTTGCTTTGGTTGGCACTGCGGGAGCGCTTCGCACGTGGTGGCAGCGCGGCAAAAATGCAAATCTGATTGATCCCACTTTGGTTTTTTGGTCGCCGCTTTTTGTGTGGATTGTTTTTGCAGGCATTATTGCGAATATGCCAAATCGCAGTGAGGTTTTGTCGCCATTTTTAGAGGCATCATTAGCTGCCGTTTTGGTGGCATTGGCTGTGGCGCTTTTGCGCTTCATGTTCACTCAAGGTCTGATTTCAAAACCATTTATAACCGATGCAAACCGCCGCAGCTTGGCGCTGGCCAGCGGGGGCCATGTTTTGTGGGAGTGGCATCCAGCAACGGCAATTTTGAACACGGGCGAAGAACTGGCGGTTGATCTGGGTTATACGAACAAACCCCTATTTCGTGATCTTGTGCATCCCTTGGATTTGAAGGGTTATGAAAAATTGGCACAGCGGGTTGATTTTCATGGCGGCGATGTTGTGGAAATGGAATTGCGCCTGAAAGACGTTGACGGAAGTTATCGTTGGTTTGGCTTGCAAGCCCGCGCTTTGCTTGGGCCTAATAAAACTGTTGAACGCTGCATTGGAACGCTGACTGATATTAGCAAATTGAAACAGGCCGAAGAGCGGATGTCGGTTGGTGCTTTAGAAGATGTGGTCACAGGCCTGCCCAACAAGGCCTTGTTGGTTGAGAGATTGACGCGGGATTTTGGCAAGGCAGGCGCATCGCCTTTGCGTGTGGTGCTGGTTGATCTTGATCGCTTTAAACTCATCAACGATGGTTTGGGCCAAGAGCAAGGCGATAAGATTTTAAAAATTATTGGTTTTCGCCTGAATGAATTGACGGATGCGGATGAAACCGTTGCAAGATTATCGGGGGGGCAATTTGCTTTGCTGTGTGCTGAGCGGATTGATCGAGGAGATTTTTCAGAATTCAGCAAGGCTCTGCAAGATTGTGTTGCCGCCCCCGTCACACTTGGTGCCCAGCATATTGTTATGACGGCCAGCATTGGCGTTTCCATGCCCAGCAACAGCAGCCATAAACCGCAAGACCTAATTGATCAGGCCAATGTTGCCATGTTGGAAGCGCGCAGCGATGGCGGCGGTCGTGCCGTGGTTTATCACGGTGATATGGTAGATGATCGGGCAAGGTTGCTTTCGTTGGAAATTGATTTGCGCCGCGCCTTGGCACAAAATGAAATTGAAGTTTATTTCCAGCCGATTGTTTATTTGGCCACTTTAGAGATTGCTGGCTTTGAGGCTTTGGCGCGTTGGCGGCACCCTAAACTTGGGTTGCTTACACCTTCTGAGTTTATTGAGATTGCTGAAACCACTGGCATGATTGGCGAGATTGGCCATTTTATCTTGGCGGGTGCGGCGCGTCAGCTTGGCATTTGGCAACGGGTGATGATGCGGGGCCGGGCATTTTTTGTGTCGGTTAACGTTTCTGCTGTGCAATTGATGGGGCAAGATTTGCTGCGCCAAGTCAAAGCGATATTGGACCGCGAGGTTTTACAGCCCGGCACGTTGAAAATTGAAATTACAGAAACAGTGATAATGCGCCAGCCGGAAAGGGCAGCAAAAATTTTACAACAATTACAAGCCTTGGGCGTTGGTTTGGCCTGCGATGATTTTGGGACGGGCTTTTCCAGCCTTGCTTCCCTGCGAGACTTTCCCTTTGATACATTGAAGATTGACAGGTCTTTCATCCGGCCCGAAAACTTTGATGAGCGCAATGAAAAGATCATCACATCCATCACCAGTTTGGCAAACAGCTTGGGCATGGGCGTTGTAGCCGAGGGCATTGAAAGCCAGACGCAGATTGATCGGCTGGCGGCTTTGGGCTGTGAGTTGGGGCAAGGTTATTTGCTCGGCTTTCCTGAAACAGCATTGGCCGCCAGTGAGCGCTTGGCACTGATGAAACAAAAAGGGCCACCCAACGCTGCGCGACAGGGACTGGAAGAGGCACCCAGTCTCTATGCTTTCAAACCCACTTATTCGCGCCCGCTTGATGATTTTTATGATGTGTTTGAACACCCCACACCGGAAGAGCTTCCTTCCATATTCCTGGTGCCGCAAAAGGTGAAGCGTGCGGCACCCATTAAAAAAGCCCCAAAGAAAATGAAGGCCAAAAAGCGCAGGTGAGCTTGTTGGCATTCACAAACTATTTTTTAATCCCAGCCAATTGCATCATCATGGTGACAAGCCTTGGAACAAAGCGTTCGCCAAAGCCCAGTGTTTCGGCCAGCACGTAAGTTTGGTGCACTTGTTCTGCCATGAATGACGCCACGGGCAATTGCTCTGTCATGTTGGTGTAATAGCGCAGGTCTTTGCGAGCATTGCGGATGGCGAATTTGGCGTGGCTGTCATCATCGCTCAAGGGTACATTGATCAGGCGGCCAAACATGGCAGAGGCAGCGCCCCCGCCCATGATCACTTCTCGCAAGGCTTCCATATTGATGCCGGCTTTGGCAGCAACGGTTATAGCTTCGGCAGCAATGGCGGCATGGCCCAATGATAGAAAGTTGTTGATCAGTTTCATTTGGTGTGCGGTTCCAACAGCGCCTGTGGGCACAATCAAATCAGCAAAACAGCTGAGAACGGGTTTGATTTTTTCCAAGGTTGCTTGATCGCCGCCAACCATAAGGCCCAGCTTTCCAGCCTCGGCTTCTTTGGGCGTGCGGGTCATTGGCGTATCAACAAACGTAATGCCTTGGGCAAGTGCCGTCGCCGCAATTTTTAAGGTCGAATGGGGTTCAGCAGTTGAGCAATCGGCAACAATCAGGCCTTTGAGTGCATGGGCCAAAACTTCAGCCATAATGGCTTCGACTTGCGGCGAGCCTGTCACAACGAGAATAAGAAGATCAGACGTTTTGGCAATGTCTTTCACACTGGGGCTTTCATGGGCACCTAAGGTTTTTAAACTTTCTATGGGCACGCGATTGGTGTGGGCCAAAACATTGAGTTTGAAGCCTTTGGCCAAAATATTTTTGCCAATGCCGTGGCCCATCAAGCCCACGCCAATGAGCCCCACTGTTTGAATTGCCATTATTTTACCTCTGCTGAAAAAGATTGAAAAATATCGTGTTCCATAAACATTGTAAGATCTTCTGTGTCGGTGATGAAGCCCAGTTTTTTATAAAATGCTTCGGGGTTTTTGTTCAGTGTTGTTACATCCAATCGCATATAGTTTGCACCTTGTTTTGCAGCGGCGCGGGCTGTTGCCTTAAGCAATCCTTGGCCAATTTTTTGCCGCGCAAATGTTGCATGACAAACAGATCACACACATAACAGCCTTTAAGGCCGCGCCAGGTTGAATAAAAATCAAACCATAGACAGGCACCACATAACAGCCCTGCATTATCGGCCACCATCACATGCACCTTGCCTTCCCAGCTGCGCAAAATTTCGCCTGTGATGGCTGGCTGGTCAGCAAGGTTCAAATCCTTCGGCAATTGTTTGATCATGGTGGCCACGGCTTCCTCTTGGCCTTCACGCATCAGTTTATAGCCCACGCTCATATTATCTGCCTGTCATTGCCGCATGTTGATTTGATTGATAAGACTGCATGAGCACACACAAAATCGCAAGGGCATCATGGCAATTCCACCATCAATCCATTCCACTCTAAATATGCCTAAGGTTGCATGGGGCAAGGGCTCCTATCTTTTTGACGCAGATGGCAAGCGCTATATCGATGGTTCTGGCGGGCCTGCGGTTTATTGCATTGGCCATGGCAATGAAGAGGTGAACGCCGCGATATCAGACCAGCTTTCACGCATTGCGCATGGCTATCGCTATAATTTTACGACAGACGCATTAGAAGAATTGACAGAGATTGTGGCCACGCGTTGTGGTGGCAGTTTAAAACACATGGTGTTTGTGACAGGCGGATCTGAAGCCGTTGAAAGCTGTTTGAAATTGGCCTTGCAATATCAATATGCCATTGGCCAAAAAACCCGGCGTAAATTTATTGCGCGTGAACGATCATGGCACGGCAATACCTTGGGCGCGTTGTCTGTTTCCGGCTTTCTGGAACGCAAGTTGGCCTTTGAAGGCGCGTTGATCGACACCATTCGCTTAGCCCCCACCAATGAATATCGCGGCGGCTCGGCTGAAGCATCGGCCCAAGAATTGGAAGATGCGATCCTGCTGCATGGCGCAAAGAACATCGCTGCATTTATATTTGAACCTGTGGTGGGTGCTGCGGGCGGTTGTGTGCCAGCCCCTGAAGGCTATGCAACACGCGTGCGCGAGATTTGTGACAGGCATGGCGTGTTGATGATTGCCGATGAGGTGATGTGTGGCGCTGGCCGCACAGGCTATTGGCGAGCGTTAGAACGCGACGGCGCAGAGCCAGATATTATGTCTGTGGCCAAAGGGTTGGCTGCTGGATATTTGCCGCTGGGTGCTGCGGTTTATTCTGAAAAAATTAGCGCTGCATTTCAGCACGTGCCACAAACCGGGCACACATTCACGGGCCACACGGCCTGTTGTGCGGCAGGCGTTGCGGTGCAGAAAATTGTGGCCCGTGAAAAATTGGTGGAACGTGTTTTGGCCAACGAAGCCAAGTTTAAAGCCATGATTGTCGATGCCGTTTCAGGCATTGACGCTGTTGGCGATATTCGCGGGCGGGGGTATTTCATGGCGTTGGAATTGGTACAAGAACGCGCGAAAAAAACGCCATTTCCGGCGGAACGAAAACTGTTTATAAAAATTCGCCAACAGGCTTTGGCCAATGGGCTGATCTGTTATCCTGTGGGTGGCAATGTGGATGGTGTGGCGGGTGATGTTGTCATTTTAGCGCCGCCTTATAATGCAACAGATGATGAATTGGCAGAAATTTGTGACAAGTTGGGCAAAAGCTTAAAGCAAGTGCTCAACGCTTAAACGGCACCATGCCCAGCCGCGCCAATTCGTCTGCGCGTTCATTTTCAGGGTGGCCAGCATGGCCTTTTACCCAATGCCACGTGATTTCATGGCGGGTGATGGCTTCATCCAACGCCTGCCATAATTCTAAATTTTTCACGGGCTTTTTATCAGCGGTTTTCCAGCCGTTGCGCTTCCAACCGAAAATCCATTTGGTGATGCCGTCTTTCACATATTGTGAATCGACATGCATCTCCACCGCGCAAGCACGCTTTAAACCATTCAGCGCTTCGATGGCGGCTTTCAGTTCCATGCGGTTGTTGGTGGTTTCCTGCTCGCCGCCATAGAGTTCTTTACGCGTGCCGTTATACTCTAAAATTGCGCCCCAACCGCCGGGGCCGGGGTTTCCCGAACACGCGCCATCGGTGTGGATAATAACTTTATTGTCTGTCATGCCGAAGGCTGGGCAGGCGGGCGCAATTCACGCGGCAGTTTGAAGGAAACATTTTCTTCGCGCAGCACAACGTTTTCAACTGTCACATCATAATGCAAACGAAACGCATCTATAATTTCGTTGACCAAAATTTCTGGTGCTGAAGCACCAGCCGTTAGCCCAATGGTTTTTAAACCTTGCAGCGTGGACCAATCCAAATCTGTGGCGCGCTGCACCAAAAGCCCGCGCGGGCAGCCGTTTTTTTCGCCCACTTCCACCAAGCGTTTCGAGTTGGATGAATTGGGCGCTCCCACAACAATCAACGCTTCAATCTGCGTGGCGATGGACTTCACCGCCTCTTGCCTGTTGGTGGTGGCGTAACAAATATCTTCCTTCAGCGGGCCTGTGATATTTGGAAAACGATTTTGCAAAACTGCAATCACATCTTTGGTGTCATCCACCGACAAGGTTGTTTGGGTTACAAAGGCCAGCTTATCAGCATTACGCACAACGACGTGTTCAGCGTTTTCAGCTGTTTCAATCAAGATAATTGCCCCTTGCGGCAATTGCCCCATGGTGCCGATCACCTCGGGGTGGTTCTTGTGGCCGATCATAATAATTCCCAAGCCTTGTTCAAAATGGCGCTTGGCTTCCATGTGAACTTTGGTGACCAAGGGGCAGGTGGCATCAATTTGAAACAGCGCACGGCGCTGGGCTTCCTGGGGCACAGCTTTAGGTACGCCGTGGGCCGAGAAAATAACCGGCCTGTCGCCCGGCGGAATTTCACCAAGTTCATCCACAAAAATGGCACCCTTGGCTTTTAAATCATCCACCACGAATTTATTGTGCACAATTTCATGCCGCACATAAACCGGCGCGCCATAAAGTTCCAGCGCGCGCTCCACAATATCAATGGCGCGCACCACGCCCGCGCAAAACCCGCGCGGTGCTGCAAGCAGAATTTTAAGGTGTGGCAGAGACATCGCAGCCCTTTGAAAAAATGGCGTCCTGGAAGGGAGCCGTATTAATTATCTATCTATTTGAATTATAAATAATAAAATTTAATTATATTTATAAAACCCCAAAACAAACCCCAAATTTTGCTTTGCTTGGCCCAAGTTCAACAAATCGTTTAACAAGATTTGAGGAGGCTAAAAAGAAAAAAGGGGGCAGGGCCCTATTGACCGTGCACAATCC
>JAYWFC010000085.1:0-12372 GCA_043778995.1 Aestuariivirga sp. | reverse complement strand
TTGTTGATCATCGTATCAATAAAGTTGGAAAGATTTTTTGCAAACAGCGGCGTTGCATTGCCCGCAAGCCTGCCTGCCAAATTAAGCGTGCCGATGATTGAAACACCCTTGTGATTAACAATTTCATCTGGCTTGGAAAGCGGGCAATTGCCGCCGCGTTCAACCGCCAGATCAACAATCACTGAACCGGGTTTCATGCTTTCAACCATTTCCTGGGTGATGAGCACAGGCGCTGGCCTGCCGGGGATCAACGCAGTGGTAATCACAATATCTTGGTTTTTAACATGGTCAGCCACAAGCTTTGCCTGCTTGGCCTTATCTTCAGCCGATAATTCCTTGGCATAGCCGCCCGATGTTGCAGCGTCTGCTACATCGGCAAAAATGAATTTGGCACCCAATGATTTCACTTGCTCTTCGGTGGCCTTGCGCACATCTGTGGCTGAAACAATGGCACCCAAACGCCTTGCGGTGGCAATGGCTTGAAGGCCTGCAACACCAACCCCCATAATGAACACTTTGGCGGCCGGAACTGTGCCAGCAGCCGTCATCATCATTGGCATAGCGCGGCCAAAATAAGCTGCGGCATCAATCACGGCTTTATATCCGGCCAAGTTGGCTTGTGATGAAAGAATATCCATGGATTGTGCGCGGCTGATGCGCGGCATCAATTCCATTGCAAAGGCCGTAACGCCAGATTTGGCCAAGGCTTCAAGGCCCTTGCGGTCGCCGTAAGGTTCCAAGCCCGCTGCAAGAACAGCACCTGATTTCATGGCCTTCAGAACGGCGGCCGAAGGTCTGCGCACCGAAAGCACAATGTCAGCATCTTTGACAACATCGGCCCCTTTTACGATGGAAGCGCCTGCTGCTTTATAATCTTCATCAGCAATATTGGCGCCAGCACCAGCACCTGCCTGAACGGCAACCTGCAGGCCTTTTTTAATATAGGCTTTAACAGCCTCGACGGAAACCGCAGCGCGGTTTTCGCCAGTGACGGCTTCAGTGGGAACTGCAATTTTCATGGTGTGATTATTTCACTTATGACATATGAATTTTGCTGGCGACAAACAAGGTGTAAACCACCAAAAAAGCCACCGGAAAGATCCACTTGCCACCCATACGCAGGCCAATCAAGGATGTGATGATGCCAAGCAAAATGCCGCCAAAGCCTACGATCACGTTCAGCGGATTATCCATAAAGCGGAAGGTGACCAAGGCCACCAAAATATAAATGCAAACAATTGAGCCTGCGGCCGAGAAATTTAAAAATCCATTATAGGTGGCTTGGTGTGCCTCAATGCCATGCACTGTCGGTTGTGATGGAGAATGTGAATGGTCTGCCATGATGATTCCTAGGGTTACGTCTGTGTTTCTGGAATAGTGTCTAAAGGAAGGCAATGTCTGCTGCAACCACTTCCAATTGTCGCGGGGCTTCTAGATGTGAACAAGTTTTAATTCCATTGAGCGTTGCAATGAACTAGAATGCTGCAATGCAACAAAATTCATCGGAAAAGCGTGTATTGGTTCTGCAAGGCGGGGGTGCTTTGGGGGCTTATCAAGCTGGCGCTTATGAAGGCTTGGTCAAGGCTGGCCAAATTCCTGAATGGATTTCAGGCATTTCAATTGGCGCCATCAACGCCGCCATTATCGTTGGGAACACTCCTGAAAATCGTGTTCCGAAGCTTCGCGCCTTTTGGGATAAGCTTTCTTCTGGCCTGCAAGGCATGAATATTTTTCCGGGCCAGCAGGCGCGCACCGCATTCAATGAAATGAGCAGTTTGATTGCAACAATGGTTGGCATTCCGGGTTTTTATAGTCCGCGTTTGGTTTCACCCCTGTTTGCATGGCCAGGCAGCCAAGATGCATTGAGCTTTTATGACACCACGCCCTTGCGTGACACGCTGTTGGAATTGGTTGATTTTAATCTGATCAACACCGGGCCCATTCGGTTAAGTGTGGGTGCGGTGAATGTGAAAACCGGCAACTTCAGATATTTTGATAGCGCTGTTGAGAAGATCAATGTTGACCATATTTTGGCATCAGGGGCGTTGCCGCCCGGCTTTCCACCGGTGCTGATTGAAGGCGAATATTATTGGGACGGCGGTTTGGTTTCCAACACGCCGCTTTATCATGTCATCGACAGTGCCAATCCGCAAGACCAACTGTGCATTTTTCAGGTTGATCTGTTTTCATCGCGCGGTGTCTTGCCCAGAACAATTTTGGAAGCGGCTGAACGCGAAAAAGAAATTCGCTTTTCAAGTCGCACGCGCATGACAACGGCGGCGGCAGAAACCGAACAGCGCCTCCGCACTGCGGCCCAAAATCTTTACGAAAAACTTCCCGAAAATTTGCGTGATGATCCTGATGCAAAACTTCTGATGGAAAATTCACGATCAAGCTCCATCACCGTCATGCATATTATTAACAGGCCCACTGACAGCGACACGCAATCAAAAGATTATGAATTTTCGCGCCTATCAATGCAGGAACATTGGTCTTGCGGCCTCATTGATGTGGAAAAATCTGTGGCCAGCAAAGCGTGGCTCGAACGCCAGATTCCGGCCAATGGCATGGTGACGTTCGATCATGGAAGGATTCCCAAAAATGAATTTGAATGATGTAAAAGCCAACGCCTTTGCAATGCCGCTGACCAGCCCCAGCTATCCGCGTGGGCCTTATCGATTTATGAACCGCGAATATCTGATCATTTCATATCGCACCGATATGGATGCTTTGCGCGCTGTTGTGCCAGAGCCTCTGGTGATTACAGACCCGATTGTAAAATATGAATTCATCCGCATGCCTGATTCAACTGGCTTTGGAAATTACACAGAATCTGGCCAAGTGATTCCGGTATCATTCAACGGTGTTGCGGGAAGTTTTGTGCATTCCATGTATCTCGATGACGATTCACCCATTGCTGGCGGACGCGAGATTTGGGGATTTCCAAAGAAACTGGGTTCACCAAAACTACGGGCAGAAAAAGATACGCTGATTGGTACTTTGGATTATGGCTCAATTCGTGTGGCCAACGGCACCATGGGCTATAAACACCAAGTGCTGGATGTGGCAAAAGTAAAAGCCTCAATGGAAGCGCCCGGTTTTTTGCTTAAAATAATTCCGCATGTGGATTGCAGCCCACGCATTTGTGAATTGGTGTGTTATTATCTGACAGACATCACTGTGAAAGGCGCTTGGTCTGGCCCAGCCGGGCTTGAATTGTTTGACCATGCTTTGGCACCTGTGGCTGAACTTCCGGTGCGCGAAGTTCTATCGGCGACACATATTTTGGCTGACTTGACACTTGGCCTTGGCGACGTTGTTCACGATTATATGAAGGATTAAAAAACATGATGATGAAAGACAAAGTGTGCATTGTGACGGGCGCTGCATCTGGCATTGGCCAAGCCATCGCTGAACGCTATGCCGCAGAGGGTGCTAAGATTGTGATCGCTGATTTGAACAGAGATGCAGCCAACGCCACGGCAGCGTTGATCAACAGCACAAAGCCCGACATGGCCATGGGCATTGCTATGGATGTGACCAACGAAGACCAAGTGAATGCAGGGGTTGCCGCCGTTGTGGCGGCATGGGGCGGCGTTGATGTTTTGGTTTCAAATGCCGGTATTCAAATTGTGCACAAGCTTGAAGACTATCCATTTGCAGATTGGAAGAAGATGTTGGCCATTCATTTGGATGGCGCGTTTTTAACCTCCAAAGCCGTGTTGCCCCATATGTACGCCAAGGGTTCTGGCTCTATTATTTTCATGGGCTCGGTGCATTCTAAAGAGGCTTCACCCTTAAAATCAGCTTACGTTACAGCAAAGCATGGCCTGATCGGGCTTAACAAAGTGATTGCGAAAGAGGGTGCGGCCCACGGCGTTCGTTCCAACGTCATCTGCCCTGGCTTTGTGAAAACGCCTCTGGTTGAAAAGCAAATTCCTGAGCAAGCCAAAACGCTTGGCATTTCTGAAGAAGATGTTGTGAAGAAAATTATGCTGGGCGGCACAGTGGATGGCGAATTTACCACGTTGGAAGACGTGGCTGAAATTGCTTATTTGTTTGCGGCCTTCCCTTCCAATGCGCTGACGGGCCAATCACTGGTGGTAAGCCATGGCTGGTTTATGGAATAGGCCTATTGCTGTTTGGGCAAATGAAAACCTGCCAATGCCAAAAGATGCATCACAGCACCCATGGCAATGAGGCCGCCCAGCAATAAGAACAACGTGGTTGGAAAAAGCCTGGGGCGCAAATCGCGCCTTGGGCGCTTTTCCAGATAATACATCAAGCCCGCAAGGCAGAAGCCCACCAAGGCCGCTGCAATTGTGATAAAAGTTTCCGTATTCCACACCATTTCATGGCCTTACATGAATGGTTGACAGGGCGAAAGTGCCCCCCTATGAACCGTTTACATTTTTTAGTTGGGCTTTGTGCCTGACGCAAGTTTGGGTGAAGCTATGAAAGTTCGTAACTCTTTGAAAGCGCTTATGAAGCGCCATCGTGATAACAAGCTCGTGCGCCGCAAGGGCCGGGTTTATATTATCAACAAGACCAATCCACGCTTTAAGGCTCGTCAAGGCTAATCACTTTTGCTTGATATAAGCGCCGTGCAGGGGGAAACTTCTGCGCGGTGTATTTTGTTGCGCAGAATTTTGTGGTATAAAACCTGATGCGCGTGATTTTAACCCTTGCTGTTCTTGCAGGTTTTAGCCTGCCCGGTCTTTCTGCCACTTTGGTAGAGAGCAACACGGCCTCCACAACCGTTGAAATTCAGAAACTCACCCCCGCACAACAGCGTGCTGTTCGGTTGGATCAATTGTTCGGTGAATTGCACCAACAGGGTGTGGGCGAAAATGTTGTTCAGGCAGAATCAGAGATCTGGCGGCTGTGGGCCAAGAACGACAGCCCAACCGCTGAAGCATTAATCGCCAATGCGTCAATTGCCATGGCTGTGCAAGATTATGATGCATCTGAGCAAATTTTAATTCAGTTGATCGAAACCTACCCCACCTTTGCTGAAGGTTGGAACCGCCGCGCCATTCTCTATTTTGCGATGAAACGTTATGACGCGTCGCTGATTGATATTGGCCATGTGTTGGAACTAGAACCACGGCACTTTGGCGCGCTTGCGGGCAAGGGCATGATTTTGCGGGCCCAAGGCAAGCATGATGAAGCTTTGGCGGCCTTCAAAGAAGCCTTGGCCATGGACCCCCACATGGAAACGGTGAAAGCCGCCATCAAAGACTTAGAAAAGTCTGACCCTAAGATTTAATTTGAAGATTTAGTTTTGAACAACGTTGGCGATTTCCAGATCGCCTTTGTCTTCGCGGTTCACGGTTAGCAAATCACCTTTGCCCTCGGCTGATTGCTGTGTTTGGCTATCAGCCAATTGAGTAAGGTCAGCGGCCATCGGCAAACGATCATCTACATTAGAGCCAATGATCGATGGTGCGCCATCACGACGAATGGCGGCATCGCCCTGCAAGAACAGTTGTGGCCACCAGTTAATGTCGCTTCCAGCCACAGATGCAATCATAGGCTTGATCACTGGAATGCCCTTGCTGCGCAAAGCCACAGGAAGGCTGGATTTAGCCAGTTTGTTGGGTCTTTGAACGGGCGTCACATCTTCGGCAGCGGCCTGCATGATGGTGCCCAAGCTATCCGCAACGGGCGAAGGTGTGTCTACACCCGTTTGGTTTGGTGGGGGTGCCGAGGCTGCGTTGATGCGAATTACTTTCATGTTGGCGGCGGCCATCAACATAATATCAACCGGCTTTAACCGTGGCTTTGGCACAACTTTGCCTTGTGTTACCTGAGCATCGGGCACGTCGGCCTCTGTGTCAGCTGAATCATCTGAATTATCGGCCACAACAACTGGCGTTGGTTTTGCTGCCGCGGCTTTGGGCTTTGGCGCAATGGCTGCATCGAGTGAAAGATCACCCAAAGATGCCATCTGCTCATCATTCACCTTGGTGCCTGCTGGAACTTTCAAAACTGGTTTGGCCGGTGCCGCCGCTGCATCTTGGCTTAGGTCAGCCAGATCGGCTTGGCTGCCTTGAACGCCAGCAATGCCCGCCACATCTTTTGGTTTTTCAGTTTCAACTGCCACTTGGGTTGGCTGTTCAACTGCCACTGGTTTTTTGCCAATGCCCAGCAAACGTGTGATAAAATTGCCGCCGGAAGGTTTGGCATCTGCCACTTCCACATCAGCTTGGGCTGGTGTTGGTTGGCCATGCAACCTGCGGCCCACAATTTTTTGACCTTCACGGAAAATCATCGCCATTTGCGATGAAGAAATGAACGGGCCCCAATGGCGCACGTGGCCTGAATCGACATGCAGGAAGCCTGTTGGGCCGCCCGCTGAACGATAATAACCCACACCGCCGCGTTGACGCACCAAGGCAGTGTTTCGAATTTTTACAGTGGGCACATCGGGGAAATAAAAGTCGATGGCTTTGCCAACCATATGTTGGCTTTCTTTGGCTACATGCCGCCCTATGCGATGCAACATGGCATTGGTTTGGGGTGAGCGATAGCCGCAGACGATGTTAATGGTTTCGTGCGAGCGCAAATCTTCGTGCAGCTCCCACACCAGATCAATGGTGCGCGGATCAATGGTGATGGTTTGGTTGCGGCGCCAATCGCGCAAAATGTAATTAATCTGTTTCATGGCCGATGGAACATAACGGCCATCTTTCATGTATGTGACTGTCAGGCTTTCGCCTGTGTGAATGTGATGCAATGCAATTGTGCGTGTTTCACCGCCAGCGATAACCGGCGCCAATCCGCTTAACGCAAAAATGCCAGACAAGGCACAAGCGGCCAAAGATTTCTTCAAGCGATTTGACAATGTTCGATGTTGTCCGACATTTGAATTATTTTTACGCATCCACAACTCACTAACCGGGCAGAAACCCTAATCCCACACTTTGGCTTCAGTCAGGCTAGATAGCCCATACACGAAAACCGCTCATCGAACAAGAATGCGGCGACCATGAGGCCGCCTCATCGCGGATAACAATGCACGAATATGCTTAATGAGGTTTTAAATCGTTCAATTTTGAATGATTCCGCCAACGATTGTTGCTTTTGTTGCTACATCATTGTTCAGAATAGGTTTTTTTCCAGCTGGATCATAAGCAAAAGCTTTGGCCATGGCGGTATCACGGCCATAAATATCATCAAAATATTGCACTTTTCCGCTCTCGTCGGCCCAGGCAGTAAAATATGTCAGATGAACTGGCACCTTGGTTTTGAGCGGCACGGAATGGCTGTCTTGGCCTTCAATGTTTTGGGCCACCGTTGCTTCGTCCCAGCCCAAAAGAACTTGCGCAAATTGACGCGGGTTTTGCACGCGCACGCAGCCGTGGCTGAAGGCCCGCATGGCGCTTGCAAACAGGTCTTTGCTGGGCGTGTCGTGCATATAAATATCATGGGCGTTGGGGAACAGGAATTTCAATTCACCCAAGGCATTGCCGTCGCCTGCGGGTTGTTGAACACCAAAACTTGGCGCTTGGCCCAGGTTCCACCAATCAATCGAGCTTGAAGAAATTACGTTGCCACTTTTGTCTCTGACAATAAATCCGTTATTGTCGAGATAACTTGGGTTCTTGCGGCTTTTTGGGCCATATTCGTTCACGATGATGGATGCCGGAACGCCCCATGTTGGGTTGAACACCACGGTTTCAATCTGATCGCTAAAAGAATAGGTTTGCTTGGTGGGCTGGCCCACAACAACACGGCTTTTCCAAGTGGATTTGCCATTGTCCATGACGTTTACTTCAAACGCCGCTTGATTCACCATCACATAGCGGGCGCCTAAGTTTTTGGGCAACCAGCGCAAACGCTCAAGATTAAACACAAGCTTGTCGTGTTGATCAGCCACATCGTCTTTGTTGAAGGCTTTGATGGTGGCGCTGTCGACGATGCCCGTTGGCTTCATCTTTTTAGAGGTTTGAAACGCCATCAAGGCAATGGCCATATCTTGGTCAAGCTGGTTCACGTTGTCTGAGCCTGCAACTTCAACCGTCATAAAACCAAGCGTTTGCAACCGTGCGCGAATCAATGGAATTCGAACATCGCTTTTGCCGGGTTTAACTTTTGGCCCATCAGCGAGAAGGTCAAGCTTGGGGCCCGTTGTGGTGGATTTTGCCAGCTCAGCTTTCAACGCTGCATATTGCGGATTTTGTGGTGCCAAGCTTTGCAGATAGCTGCCGGGATAGGGCGTGAAAGCCAAAACTTTTAATGCGGCATCGGGGCTTACAGGCTCGGTTTTGATATCATTATAAAGCGACAGCCTTTGCGGATCAAACTGGCCGCCCGAAATTTGGCGAGCATAATGAAGTGCGGCAAGCGTTAAGCCAATATCCAGCCTTGCCAGCTTCATCGGGTCGCCTGTTACTTGGGTTTCGGCGTTGTCGAATGACGTCAACACTTCGGGCAGATAGTTTTTAGCTACTAAGCCATCGGCCGCTGCGCCACTTAATGTTTTTAAAACCTCATTGGCACGCGGGGTCACATGGCTGTCTGCCGTCCACACGGGTTTAAAGCCATTGGTTTTATAAAAAGCCAGAACAGCCTTGCGTTCAATGTCCACTGCTTTGATGGGCGATGCTTTATCAGCCAAGCTTACGCGAATGGCTTCAGAATCAGCGCTTGGCGTTTGCATGCCAATAAAAGTGGGATCATAGACTGGCAATACAACGGGCGGCGCATAATCAACAGTGCCCATGCCAAGACCCGGCAACAGTTCAGGCTCGGATAGATCATGATATTTTGTAGACGGATTTTTCTGTTTGTTTGGTTCGCCATAAAGTGAACTATCTTGGTTGTCTTTCCACCAAGGCTGTTTCTCGTTGAACGGTTGAGAGGCTTGCTGTTGTGGTTGATTGTGCTGGCGAACGCCAAACAGCTGTTCAAAAAAATTGGGGCGCCGCTTAACCGGCTCTGCCTGTGCAGAACCTGCCACCAATGCCAAAACGGAAAGCCCAAGCAAAAGCCGAGGTAGTAGTTTTGACATTTTAGATTCTCTCACCAAATGATACTGAATGCATGTTCGAATATACCGCTCTTTGTGGCGATTCAATGAAGTTTGTCGTTTTCATAACAATAATTTTAAGTTCAAGAACCCGTGGCTTCTTCAAGCCCCAAATCGCGCATTTTGCGATATAAAGTTGAACGACCAATGCCCAGCTTTCGGGCCACTTCCGACATTTGGCCGCGATAGCGGTGCATGGCCAGTTTAATCATATCCGCTTCCACTTCTTCAAGGGTGCGAATATGGCCGCCTTCGGTAACAATTGAAACGCCAATGGCGTTGCCATCACTCACTTGGCCAGAATTGGTGCGGGCTGCCATTTCAGGCTTTTTGGGAAGTTGGGGTGCTGCTGGAATTTGCACATCATAACCATCAACCAATGATGCGATCTGTGGAAAATCCACCACGTTTAGAATTTCAGTTTCGCACAAAACAATGGCGCGGAAAATGGTGTTTTCAATCTGTCGAACGTTACCGGGCCAGGCATAGGCTTGCAGCATTTCCAATGCAGTTTTGCTGATGCCGTGAACTTTTCGGCCTTCTTCTGCTGAAAGCTTCGTGATGAAATGGTTCACCAATGCCGGAATATCATCTTTGCGATCTCTCAGCGCTGGCACCATGATGGGAAACACGTTGAGGCGATAATAAAGGTCTTCACGGAATTGGCCGGCCTTGACCATTTCAATCATATTTTTATTGGTGGCCGAAAGCAGGCGAATGTTCACTTTCACGGGTTTTCGTGAACCCACGGGGTCAATCTCACCTTCTTGAATGGCACGCAGCAGTTTTACTTGCATATCCAAAGGCAAATCGGCCACTTCGTCTAAAAATAACGTGCCGCCATCAGCTTCTTGAAACTTGCCCAAATGTTTGGATGTGGCCCCGGTGAAAGAACCTTTTTCATGGCCGAAGAGAATTGATTCCACCAAATTTTCTGGAATTGCACCACAGTTGACGGCCACAAAGGGCTTTCCGGCGCGTTCGCTTTCGCCCTGAATGGCGCGCGCAATCATTTCCTTGCCAACGCCCGATTCGCCTTCAACCAAGATGGGAATGTTGGATTGGGCGCCACGGCGGCCCAAGCGCAACACATTGGCCATTGCGGGCGAGGAAGCAATCAAATCATCAAATGTTAAAGCGCCAGAAACACGTTTGTTCAGGCGCTTTACTTCTTCTGTCAGCGCGTTGACCTTTAAAAGGTTTTGTAACGAAACGCGCAATCGTTCAGGCGATACGGGCTTGACCACAAAGTCATCAGCGCCAGCACGCATGGCCTTGATGACAGTTTCAATTGATCCTTGCGAGGTTTGCACAATAACAGGCAAATCGCCGCGCAGGCCTTGCAGTTTTTCCAAAAATTCAAGCCCGCCCATGCCTGGCATCATCAAATCAAGAATTGCAAGGCTGATCGAAGGGCCGATGGAGCCCGATAAAATTTCAATGCCTTTTTGGCCGTTTTCAGCGGTTAAAACGTCAAAGCCAAAACGTTTGACCATCTCTTCAAGGATGCGGCGTTGGGCTGGTTCATCTTCAACAATTAAAACGCGATTCGACATATTTCCCGCTTCACTTACAAGTTTGAGGCCGTTTCAGTGCGCGCAAGTTGTTCTTGCGTCATAACCTTTGGCTTTTGGTTGGGGTAACCTTGCCTCAGACTGGTAAAGGCCAGCTTAACAGCCTAGTTTATTTTGAGGCAGGTTGCGGCATTGCGACCATGGGTCCGTCTTGGGCGAGAATATCGCATTGAAGCTGCGCTGGTTCTTCGCCATATCATGGTTTTAAAGAGAGAGTTTTAAATGACACAATCAACCGCCTTGCAAAATTTGCCCACATGGAATTTGGATGATCTTTATGCTGGGCCGAATGCACCAGCCTTTGAAGCTGACATGCAAAAGGGTGCGCAAGAAGCCGCCGCTTTTGCAGCTGAATATAAGGGCAAGCTCAATTCTCTGGATGGTTCAAACCTGAGCGTTGCCATCAAACGTTATGAAGGGCTTTCAGATTTGCTGGGCCGCGTTGGCTCTTATGCCCAACTCTATTATGTGGGCGACACAACAGATTCTGCGCGTTCAAAATTTTATGGCGATGTGAATACGAAGATGACGGATATGTCGTCTTTGCTTTTATTTTTTGAATTGGAATTGAATGGCATTGACGAGGCCGCAATGGCCAAAGCGATGCAAGTTCCTGCATTGGCGCATTATAAGCCGTGGCTTGATAATCTTCGTGCGGAAAAGCCTTATCAACTCGACGATAAAACCGAACAGTTATTTTTAGAAAAATCACAAACAGGTTTTGGTGCTTTTAACAGGCTGTTTGATGAAACCATGGCGGGCTTGCGCTTTCACGTAAACGGCGAGGAGCTGACGTTGGAACCCACGCTGAATTTGATGCAGCATCAAGATGAAGCCAAACGAAAAGCAGGCTCTGATGCGCTGGCCAAAACCTTTGGTGACAACATAAAATTGTTTACGTTGATCACCAACACGCTCGCCAAGGACAAAGAAATTTCAGACCGCTGGCGCGGCTTTAAAGATATTGCGGCGGCGCGGCATTTGTCGAACCGGGTTGAACCTGAAGTGGTGGATGCGCTTGTTGCCGCCGTGCGCGAGGCTTATCCCAAACTTTCTCATCGCTATTATAAAATGAAGGCGAAGTGGCTGGGCAAAGACAAGTTGATGCATTGGGATAGAAATGCGCCACTGCCTGCTGAAGACACGCGTGAAGTGCCATGGGCTGATGCACAAAACTTGGTGTTGAAAGCTTACGGCGCATTCTCGCCAGAGATGGCTTCAATCGCTGGCGATTTTTTCACCAAGCGTTGGATTGATGCACCAACAAGGCCTGGAAAAGCGCCCGGTGCCTTCGCCCACCCCACTGTGCCTTCTGCACATCCTTATGTGTTGCTGAATTATTTAGGCAAAACCCGCGATGTGATGACACTGGCCCATGAACTGGGCCACGGCGTTCACCAAGTGCTGGCCGCCAAGCAGGGCGCCTTGATGGCCAACACGCCGTTGACGCTGGCGGAAACGGCATCAGTGTTTGGTGAAATGCTCACCTTCCAAGCGTTGCTTCGTGAGACAACAGACAAAGCCAAACGCAAAATTTTGTTGGCTTCAAAAGCTGAAGACATGATCAACACCGTGGTTCGCCAGATTGCGTTTTACACGTTCGAACGCAAAGTTCACGCCGCACGGCGCGAAGGCGAATTAACACCTGAGCAACTCAACGCGTTTTGGATGGAAGTGCAACACGAAAGCTTGGGCGACTCGATTGAATTTGGGGCGGGCTATGAAACCTTCTGGACTTACATTCCGCATTTCATTCATTCACCG
>JAYWFC010000084.1:0-12505 GCA_043778995.1 Aestuariivirga sp. | reverse complement strand
TTTGGGCGGCACTGGCATATCCCAAGGGCAGTGGATAAATTCAGTTGGCACAGAGGCCAATTCCGGGATCCATTTCTTCACATAAGCACCATCTGGGTCAAACTTCTGGCCCTGAAGCACCGGATTGAAAATGCGGTAATAGGGCGATGCATCAGCGCCTGCCCCCGACACCCACTGCCAACTCGCTGAGTTCGACGCGATATCAGCGTCTACCAATGTATCCCAAAACCAGCGCTCGCCTTCCTGCCAGGGAATAAGCAGGTCTTTGATCAAGAATGATGCGGTGATCATACGCACGCGGTTGTGCATAAGGCCCGTGTGCCAAAGCTCGCGCATGCCCGCATCAACGATGGGAAAGCCAGTTTGGCCGCGCTGCCATTTTACCAAGCCCTCTTCATCTTGTTGCCACGGAAAATTCGCGAATTCTTTTTTGAAAGGCTGTTCCGGAAAATCGGGCCAATGATGCAACAGTTGATAAGAAAATTCACGCCATAAAATTTCTTTGAGAAATTTCTCACCATTATTATCCAGCGCACCATTCGCTTGGGCCATGGCGCTTCTTGTGGTGTGCCACACTTGGTGGGGTGAAATTTCGCCCCAATGAAGATGAGGTGAAAGCCGTGATGTGAATTTTTTGTCAGGCCTGTCGCGGCCCTCGGAATAATTATTCAAGCCTTCATCAATGAAGTGATGCAAAAGCTTTTGTGCGCCCTGCTCGCCTGGCTGCCAATCATTCGCCAAGCCTTTGGCCCAATCGGGTTTTGTGGGCAAAAGTTTCCAATCATCAAGCGCGTCTGATTTTAAATTATGAGATGCAAATTCAATTTTTGGTGCTGGCTTTAGCGCGCGCGGTTCGCCTTTGGCAAAACAGGCGCGGGCAAAGGGGGTGTATACTTTATAGGGTTCGCCCGAACCGTTGCGAATGGATTCAGGTTCATGCAGCAAAAAACCACCGTGGCGATGGCATGAAATGCCCAGTTCATCGCAGATAGTTTTGATCCGTTGTTCAAGTGCTCCCGACCATGGCGCATAATCTCGCGTGAAATAGAGGGCTTCAACGCCGCTTGCTTTTAAAACATCGCGCAAAACCTCATCGGCCTTTCCACGCCGCAAAACCAATGGCACTTTGGTTTTAAAATCACTGAGTGATTGGTGCAGCCACCAGCGCGAAGCTCCGCCCCATTTCCATTCTCCGGGCGTTTCATCATCTAAAATGAAAAGCGGAATAACCGGGCCTTTGGCCGTGGCTGCGGTTAACGCAGAATGATCGGACAAACGCAAGTCTTGCCTAAACCACATCAAAACTGGCGTTTGCATGTCATCTCCTTTAACTCTCGAACCGTATACGCTGCATGACAAAACAAGATCAATCTCTCGTCCTTATTGTGGGTGATCAACTCAGCCATTCGTTGCCTTCGCTCAAACAGGCTGATCCACAGCGCGATTTGGTTTTTATGGCTGAAGTTTGGCCCGAAGCCAGCAATGTTCGCCACCATGTCAAAAAAGTTGTGTTGGTGTTTTCCGCCATGCGCCACTTTGCCGAAGAATTGCACAATGCGGGCTGGAATGTTGATTATGTGAAGCTTGATGATGTTGAAAATACGCAATCTTTAAACACCGAAGTTGCCCGTGCTCAAAAACGGCACAGCATAAACCATGTGGTGATGACAGAGCCCAGTGAATGGCGCGTACGCGAAGCGCTATCCCACATCGAACAACTTGAAGACACGCGCTTCATATGCACTCACGCCAGCTTTAATCTTTGGGCTAAAGAGCGGCGCGAATTGCGCATGGAATATTTTTATCGCGATATGCGCAGGCAAACCGGCTTGTTGATGAATGGTGATGAGCCTGAAGGTGGCAAGTGGAATTTTGATTCTGAAAATCGCAAGCCCGCAAAAACCACTGAAGTTTTTATGGCCCCGAAACACTTTACACCCGATACAATAACGCAAGATGTAATCACGTTGGTTGAGAAGCGTTTCTCGCACCACTTCGGAACGCTGCATCCATTTTGGTTTGCGGTGACGCACGCGCAAGCACAACAAGCCTTTCAACTTTTTCTTGATCATGGCTTGGCGCGATTTGGCGAAACCCAAGATGCCATGCTTCAAGGCGAATATTTCCTCAACCATGCGATGATCTCGGCTTATATCAATATCGGCTTGCTGGACGCGCTCCAAGTTTGTCGTGCTGTTGAAAAATGTTACCGCGACAATAAAATTCCGCTGTCATCGGCTGAAGGTTTTATTCGCCAGATCATCGGTTGGCGCGAATATGTGCGCGGGCTCTATTGGTTGAAAATGCCAGACTATGCGAAGGTGAATGCGCTGGAAGCCAAGCGCCCTTTGCCAGATCTGTATTGGACAGCTGAGACAAAAATGAACTGCATGCATCAAGCCATCAAGCAAACGCGTGATGAGGCCTATGCCCATCATATTCAACGTTTGATGATCACTGGAAATTTTGCACTGCTGGCGGGGCTTGATCCATTTCAAGTGCATGAATGGTATTTGGCGGTTTATGCTGATGCGTTTGAATGGGTTGAAATGCCCAACACGATTGGCATGGCGCTTCATGCTGATGGTGGCGTGATGGCGTCAAAGCCCTATGCGGCTTCGGGCAATTACATCAACAAAATATCGAATTATTGCAAGGGTTGCAAATATGATGTGAAACAGCGCTTGGGCGAAGAGGCTTGCCCCTTCAATGCGCTTTATTGGAATTTTATTGGCACCCATCAAAAGCGCTTTTCTAAAAACCCGCGAATGGCACAAATTGTAGCCAGCTATTCGCGCTTTGAAGAACAAGAAAAAAGCGCGATACAATCTCAAGTATCGCGCTTTCTGGATGGGCTTAAACCCTATGTGGAAGGCTAATTATTTCGCTGAAAGCTTAGCTGCAATTTCGGCCACGCGTTTGCCTTGGAATTTAGCACCTTCAAGTTCATGCTTGGCAGGTTGGCGTGAACCATCACCGCCTGCAACAGTTGACGCGCCATAAGGCGAGCCGCCACGAATTTCGTCATGGCCCATTTGGCCTTGATAAGAATAGGGCAAACCAGCAATGATAAAGCCGTGGTGCAAAAGCACTGTGTGGAATGAAAGGATAGTTGCTTCCTGGCCACCGTGTTGTGTGGCAGATGATGTCATCACCGAGCCCACTTTGCCAATCAACGCGCCCTTCATCCAAAGACCACCGGTTTGATCAAGGAAGTTTTTCATTTGGGCTGTCATCATGCCATAGCGTGTGCCTGATGCAAAAATAACGCCATCATAATCAGCCAGTTCTTCTGGCTTGGCGATGGGGGCTTTTTGATCAAGCTTATAGTGCATCGACTTTGCCACGTCTTCTGGCACCAGTTCTGGCACGCGCTTTACATCAACATGAGCGCCAGCCTCCTTGGCCCCTTCAGCGGCGGCATAAGCCATGGCTTCCATGTGGCCCCAGGCGGAATAGTAAAGAACGAGAATTTTTGTCATTGTTATTTCCTTTAGATGGTTGCTTGGTTGAGTAGTGATTGAAGATCGACGCGAGAATTGACCATAGTCAATTTTCCATCTGGCCCCTTTGGCCATTCAGTTTTGGGTTTATCCCAATAAAGCTCCACGCCGTTTTGGTCGGGGTCACGCAAATAAAGCGCCACAGAAACACCATGGTCTGCCGCGCCATCAAGTTCCAACCCATGGGTCAGCACGCGCTTATAGGCGTTAGCCAAATCCACGATGGTGGGATAGAGAATGGCAGTGTGATAAAGCCCGGTTGTGCCCGGTGCAGGAGGATTTCCGCCTTTGCTTTCCCATGTGTTCATACCGATGTGGTGGTGATAACCACCAGCCGAAATAAATGCAGCTTGATCGCCAAACATTTGTTGAAGCTCAAAGCCCAAAATTCCACAATAAAAGCCAAGGGCGCGCGGAATATCAGCCACCTTCAAATGAACATGGCCAATGGAAGTGCCTGCTGGCACGATGAAATCTTGGTTTAACATTGTGTAACCCTCTATGTTACCAAATAGTAGGTTAGCCTTCATTTTGCAAGGGATTTCAGAAAAAAGTGGATAGTCTGAATGTCACAGTTGTTTATGGACACAAAACCACGGCATTATGTCGAAATGATATTCAAAGCCCCATCCAATCTTCACATCGTTGACCACCCGCTGGTTTTGCATAAGCTGAGCTTGATGCGTGACAAGGCAACGCCCACCGCGGTTTTTCGGCAATTGCTGCGCGAGATCAGTTTGTTGTTGGGCTATGAAGTTTCACGCGATTTGCCGATGACCACAATGCATATTGAAACGCCCGTTTCCCCTATGGAAGCACCGGTGATCAAGGGTAAAAAACTGGTGATCGTTTCCGTGTTGCGTGCCGGCAATGGTTTGCTTGAAGGCATGCTGGATTTAATCCCTTCAGCGCGTGTTGGTCACATTGGCCTTTACCGCGACCCTAAAACCCTTCAGCCCGTGCAATATTATATGAAAGTGCCAGAAGATATTGCAGAGCGGCGCACTATTGTGGTGGACCCCATGTTGGCCACTGGCAATTCTGTTGCAGCCGCCGTTTCACGTTTAAAAGAAAAAGGCGCCAAGGAATTGCGCTTGGTAACCCTTCTGGCTGCGCCCGAAGGCATTGCGCGCTTTCATGCAGAACACCCAGAGGTGCCTATATATACCGCTGCTTTGGATTCCCATTTGAATGAACATGGCTATATTGTGCCGGGCCTTGGCGATGCTGGCGACAGAATGTTCGGCACGAAATAACATCTCGTTAAGCACATTCCAGAATTAGCGGGGCGTTAAAACTTCCGCTAAGGATTGGCCAGCTAGGATTCATGCAACATGATCGCTGCGCCCTTACCCTATTCACATTCGCCCGTCGCCACCAAAGCGTTTCGACGCGCCGATGGTACGCCCCGTCGCGTGCTTTATGCCGAAGACCAAACGACATCGCGCATTGTTACAAAGGCCATGCTGGAACGCTTGGGCTTTGCAGTTGACGCGGTTGAAGATGGCGAGCTTGCGTTACAACACGCCAGCCGCGACAGCTATGATGTGATCTTGCTTGATATTGAAATGCCGGTGATGGACGGCGTTACGGCCGCACGTTCTATTCGTGCGGATCTGGCGCATTGTTCAGATACGCCTATTTTGGCCCTGTCAGCTTTCTTGGCGGATTCCACTGAAATTTGCGAGTGGCGTGATGCGTTTGATCAGGCCTTGTCTAAACCCGCTAACAGCAATGAATTGCTGAAAGCCATGACATCAGCAGTTTTGTTTAAAGACAGCAAAACCGCGAGAATTCCAGCCCAACCAAGCCGTGAAGATATATTGCAGGCTTTGCGCGGGGCCTTGCCGCGCGGTGTGTGGCTTAGGCTTGCAGAAACCGCTGGCAGAGATATGTTGCACTTGGTGAATTGCATTGGCGCTGCCGTTGAAGCGGCCGATGTTGAAATGACCAGACAGGGTGTTGTGAACCTTAAAGGCTTGGCCAATAATTTCGGCGCAACAGATGTGGCCGAACTTTTGAATACTGGCCTTGATGCGCCGCGCTTGGTGCAGCTGCGTCAAGCCGTAAACATTTGGATCAACGCCTAATAAACCAAGCTTAGACTTAAGCTTGGGCTTGTTGCACTTCGCGTGCTTCCAACGATTTAAGCATTTTCAATTCTTCCAGCAATTCGGGGCTGAGCGTTGTTGCTTGGCGCAAATTGCGATATTGGCTGGTGTTTTGTGGTTTTTTCATAATGACGTTCCTTAATTCCAAAAAGTTTTAAAGCATTGAACCTAAGAAACTCTAAAACGTTTGGTGTGAATGCATTTGGAACCAGGCATTCACATGGCGTTCATGTGGCATGATGGCGTTCATGTTGCAAAAATGTGAAGTGACGCAAATGGAATAAGTTGCTAGTTTCATCTGTAACGGTGTTGGTGGCATTTTGCCCTAAGCAGGGAGTTGAAACATGATTTCTAAATTACATTTTGGTTTGATCACGGGCGCACTGGTGCTTTCTCTGGGTGCCGGCGTTGCCTACGCAGCATTAAGTGGCGATGATGCCATTACGGCGCGCAAAGCGTGCATGAAAGCCAATGGCGCTGGCATGGGCGTTATGGTGCCGATGATTAAGGGTGAAAAGCCTTATGACGCTGCAGCCGTGCATGATGCATTAACCAAGATGGGCGCTGCTTGCGCAAAATGGTCTGAATTCTGGCCCGCTGATTCTAAAACATCAACCACTCAGAAAACTCATGCACTTGATGCCATTTGGACAGACCCCAAGGGTTTTGAGACGGCAAGCAATAATTATTATCAAGCCGAACAAGCGCTGCTGGCCACAACCGATGAAGCTGGCTTTAAAGCCAAATTCGGTGATCTGGGCAAAGGTTGCGGTGGCTGCCACGAAAAATTCCGCGCACAAATGAATTGAGAGTGTTCAACACCCGATATTTAAAAGGCCTGGCGCTTATCGCAGTGCTGGGCCTTGTTGGTTTTTGGGTGATGACCACGCCGGTTACCGTTAAAGAACCGAGTTTGCCCGCCCACACGGCTGATCTTGCCAATGGCAAAGTGATTTATAATGTGGGTGGCTGCATCTCATGTCATGCGCCCGACCCTGGGCTTAAAGATGTGGCCGCAGATGTGCCGGCAGGCGGCAAACCGCTCAACACGCCCATTGGCATTTTATATCCGCCTAATCTTACACCTGACCCCGAAACCGGAATTGGCCAATGGACTCTTGGCCAATTTTACGTCGCCATGCACCAAGGGCAACATCCAGATGGCAGCAACCTTATTCCCGCCTTTCCTTATACATCCTATGCGAAAATGAAATCGGATGATGTAGTTGATCTGTGGGCCTATTTGCAAAGTTTGAAGCCCGTAAAAAATGCAGTGCCGCCGCACCAAGTTGTTGGTTTATCCTTTGTGCGGCGCGGGCTTACATTTTGGAAATGGCTGGCTCTTGATGATGCAGTCTGGGCGGCAGACCCTGCACAAAGCGCAAGTTTTAACCGCGGATCTTATTTGGTAAATGGTGCTGGCCATTGCAATGAATGCCACACGCCGCGCAACCTGTTCATGGCATCTGATCTTGCGCGCAAATTTATGGGTGGGCCTCACCCTGAAGGCAAGGGCATTGTTCCGTCGTTGCGGAACTTGACCGCACGTGGGCGTTATAAAGATGTTGCAGATCTGGTTCTGGCTTTTCAAAATGGTGAAGAGCTTGGCTATGATAAAATGAACGCAGGCGGCATGGGCGATGTGCGGCGCAACTTGGCAATGTTGCCAGAAGCTGATCTGAAAGCGATTGCCGAATATGTTATGGGATTGAAATAATCCTCCCTGAAATAAACATTGGAATTCGAACGCAGATGCGCTATGCAGTGGCCATCCCCGAAGGCTTAGTGATTGATCGCGCGAAAACTGCGCAGAAGCTTAAGCCCTTGGAGCGGCATTTCACTCTGAAATGTGCTTGGGCCGGGATGGCTTCAACAAGGTGTTATTTGCAGCATATAATCTGCGATATTTGAACTTCAGCGACATTTGCTCGAACATGGGCAAGGTTTTGCTGTGCACAGGATGAACATTGTGAACAATAATTTTATGCGGTCTGGCAATAATAACAACCGCAACAACAATAACCGCAATCGCAACAACAATAATAATCGCAATCGGAAATTTAGCAGCGGCGGCGGCAGCAACAATAGCGGCGGAAATTCGGCCAACAAAGTGTTTGATTCAAACGGCCCTGATGTAAAAGTGCGTGGCACTGCCCAGACAGTTGCTGAAAAATATATGCAGCTTGGCCGTGATGCCCAAAGCTCTGGCGACAATGTGGCGGCTGAAACCTATTATCAACACGCTGAACATTATTATCGGTTGTGGGCTGCAAACCAACCCGTTGGCCAATCTTTGATCATGTCCAAGAAATTTGGCGAAGAAGAATTTCAAGACGAAGAAGGCCAGCCGCAATCTGACGAACAGGGCGACGATGAATCCGCTGAACAACCCTTGGCGCAGGCCGAAGGTGTGCAAGCAGAGGCATCTGAGAATGGCGAACAGCAAGGCGATCAGCCGCGCGAACAACGCCCACCCCGCAATGACCGCAACCGTGAACGCTTTCGTCCACGTTGGCAAAATCGCCGTGACCAACAGTCCCAAGATGGCCAGAACAATGATGCGCCACAACAATTGGCCGAGGGCGCTCCTCCGGCAATCGAAAATGGTCAAAATGAACAGGCTCACGATGTGCCAGTTTCTGAAAGTGGCTGGGAAGCACCAAGCTTTCTGCAACGCCCTACGCCGATTGTAACTGAGGAAGCATCGGCACCCGCGCCAGAGGTTGCAGAACGCAAGCCCCGGCAACGCAAGCCACGGGCCGAAGCCGCGCCAGCGCCTACGCCTGAGGGTTCTTCAACAGAAGAATAAACCACTCTTGAATCTTTCACGGCCACTTCCCATTTTATGGACGTAAGTGGATGAAAATCTTCTGCCTCCGGGGGTTGGTTTTCAGGCCTGAAGGAGACAGAGATGGATTTTCAGAAATACACAGAAAGAAGCCAAGGCTTCATTCAATCTGCGCAAAGTTTGGCTTTGCGCGAAGGGCATCAGCGGTTCACGCCCGAACATGTTTTAAAAGTATTGTTAGACGACGAAGAAGGCTTGGCCGCGGGCTTGATCAAAGCCGCTGGTGGCGATTCACGCATGGCCTTGGCCCAGACCGAAGCCACTTTGGCAAAAATGCCAAAGGTTTCAGGCGGTGGTGCTGGCCAAGTTTATTTATCGCCAGAAATGGCTCGCGTGTTTGAGGGTGCAACCAAGCTTGCCGAAAAGGCGGGCGATTCTTACGTTACCGCTGAGCGCCTGTTGCAAGCCTTGGCTGTTGAACCCTCAGACGCACAGAAAATTTTGAAAGCTTCGGGTGTTACGGCGCAAGGCTTGAACACCGCCATTAATGATATTCGCAAAGGCCGCACGGCTGATTCCGCATCAGCTGAACAAAGCTATGACGCGCTGAAAAAATATTCGCGGGATTTGACCGAAGCCGCGCGTGAAGGAAAGCTTGACCCGGTGATTGGCCGCGATGATGAAATTCGCCGCACCATTCAAGTTCTTTCACGGCGCACAAAGAACAATCCTGTATTAATTGGTGAACCTGGTGTGGGCAAAACCGCCATTGCTGAAGGCTTAGCCTTGCGCATCATCAAAGGCGATGTGCCAGAATCCTTGCGCGATAAAAAACTTATGGCGCTGGATATGGGCGCCTTGATTGCGGGTGCTAAATTTCGCGGTGAATTTGAAGAGCGCTTGAAGGCCGTGCTTTCAGAAGTGACGGCGGCCAATGGCGGCATCATTTTGTTCATCGATGAAATGCACACGCTGGTTGGCGCTGGCAAGGCTGATGGTGCCATGGATGCTTCAAACCTTTTGAAGCCTGCTCTTGCACGCGGCGAACTTCATTGCGTGGGCGCTACCACGCTTGATGAATATCGCAAGCATGTTGAAAAAGATGCGGCTCTTGCGCGTCGCTTCCAGCCCATTTTTGTGAATGAGCCCACGGTTGAAGATACCATTTCGATTTTGCGCGGCATTAAAGAAAAATATGAACTGCATCATGGCGTTCGCATCACGGATGCCGCTGTGGTGGCCGCTGCACAGCTTTCCAACCGCTATATCGCTGATCGGTTTTTGCCAGACAAGGCGATTGACCTGATGGACGAGGCAGGAGCGCGGCTGCGCATGCAGGTTGATTCAAAGCCGGAAGAATTAGACGAGCTTGATCGGCGCATCATGCAGCTTCAAATTGAACGCGAAGCCTTGAAAAAAGAGACTGATGCGGCTTCAAAAGATCGGTTGAGCAAGCTTGAAAAAGAGCTGGCTGAAACCGAAGAAAAATCGGCAACAATCACACGCAATTGGCAAGCTGAAAAAGAAAAGATCGCCTCTGCTTCAAAGATCAAGGAAGAGCTTGAAAAAGCCCGGCGTGATTTGGAATTGGCCCAACGCAAAGGCGATTTTGCTGCCGCGGGTGAATTGGCCTATTCTAAAATTCCGGCTTTGGAGAAAAAGCAAAAAGAGGCTGAAGACAATAGCTCTGGTATGGTGGAAGAGGCCGTTACCGAAAGCCACATTGCACAGGTTGTTTCTCGCTGGACTGGCATTCCCGTTGATAAAATGTTGGCTGGAGAGCGTGATCGCTTGCTGCAAATGGAAGCTGAACTTGGTCGCCGCGTTGTGGGCCAAGCAGAAGCCGTTGAGGCGGTGGCTACAGCCGTGCGCCGCGCGCGCGCAGGCCTTCAAGACCCCAATCGGCCCATTGGTTCATTTCTGTTTTTGGGGCCAACGGGTGTTGGCAAAACCGAATTGACCAAGGCACTAGCATCTTATTTGTTTGATGATGAACATGCGATGGTTCGCCTTGATATGAGCGAATATATGGAGAAGCATTCGGTATCGCGATTGATTGGTGCACCTCCAGGTTATGTTGGTTATGATGAAGGTGGTGCACTCACAGAAGCCATTCGCCGCAGGCCTTATCAAGTTGTGCTGTTTGACGAAGTTGAAAAAGCCCACCCTGATGTGTTCAACGTTTTGCTGCAAGTGCTGGACGATGGCCGTTTGACTGATGGCCAAGGCCGCACGGTGGATTTTAAAAACACTTTGATCATTATGACATCGAATCTTGGCTCAGAATATCTTGTGGCTTTGGGTGAAAACCAAGATGTGGATGAAGTGCGCGAGCAAGTGATGGGTGTTGTGAAACAAGCCTTCCGACCAGAGTTTCTCAATCGGTTAGACGATATCATTCTGTTCCACAGATTGAAGCGCGCCAACATGGGGGCCATTGTTGATATTCAAATCGAACGCCTGAAAAAACTTTTGGTGGATCGCAAGATTGAAATTGAATTGACGGATGCTGCGCGAACACTGCTGGCGGAAAAAGGTTATGACCCTGCCTATGGTGCGCGGCCCTTAAAGCGCGTCATCCAAAAGTCGGTGCAAGATGCGCTTGCCGAGGTGATCTTGGCTGGCGACATTAAAGACGGCGACCATGTGAAGGTGGATGTGAAAGACGGTGTCATTACACTGAACGGCAAGGTGGCTGGGTCAACGGTGAAGCCTATGGTTAAAACCGTTCACTAACGCAAGCCCCGCCATCCCCGCCAACGCGGGGGTGACGGATGTTGATTGGGCCTGTATCATTAGCCCATCATGCCGAACGCTCTTCTCAAGATTGATTTTGATGGCCATCGCCTTGGTGCTGGCAAAGTGCGCCTGCTTGAACTTGTTGTTGATATGGGTTCGATCAGCAAAGCGGCCAAAGCGATGGATATGTCTTACAGGCGGGCTTGGCTGTTGGTGGATGAATTGAATTCCATGTTTGGAAAACCCGTGGTTGAAACCTTGGCGGGCGGTGCTGGTGGCGGCGGCGCACGTGTCACAGAATTTGGGCTTGAATTGGTTCACACATTTCGCGCGCTTGAAGCCGGCGTTCAGAGCGAAGTTTCGGCGGCGTTCAAAAAAATTACTTTCTGAACCATAAAAAAAGCGCCACATTTCTGCGGCGCTTTTATTCATCTGTTTACAGACTATTATTCGCTTGGCGCTGCTTCAGCAGGTTGGCCTGCGGTTAAATCTGCACCCGTTGCTTGGTCTACAGCCTTCATCGAAAGCCTGATCTTGCCACGGTTGTCAAAGCCCAGAAGCTTAACCTTCACGGCGTCGCCTTCCTTGACCACATCAGACACTTTGTTGACGCGGTTTTGCGAAAGTTCAGACACGTGAACCAAGCCATCTTTCGAACCAAAGAAATTTACAAAGGCACCAAAGTCCATGACCTTTACAACTTTCCCTTCATAGATCTGGCCAACTTCAGCTTCAGACACAATGCCTTTGATCCACTTCATGGCAGCAGCAATGGCTTCGCCTGAAGATGATGCAACTTTAATTGTGCCATCGTCTTGAATGTCGATCTTGGCACCGGTCTTTTCCACGATTTCGCGGATAACTTTGCCTCCAGTGCCGATCACTTCACGGATTTTGTCGGTTGGGATCTTGATAGTTTCAATGCGCGGTGCATGTTCACCAAGTCCTGGGCGGGCTTTTTCCAAAGCTTCGGCCATTTTCTCAAGAATATGCAAACGGCCATCCTTGGCCTGCCACAAGGCAACTTTCATGATCTCTTCGGTGATGCCGGTGATCTTGATGTCCATTTGCAGGGCAGTTATACCATTGGTGGTGCCAGCAACTTTAAAGTCCATGTCGCCCAAGTGATCTTCATCACCTAGAATGTCTGACAGAACGGCAAAGCGTTCGCCTTCTTTAATTAGGCCCATAGCGATACCAGCCACAGGAGCTTTCAAAGGAACACCAGCATCCATCAATGCAAGCGATGCACCGCAGACAGATGCCATGGATGATGAACCATTAGACTCGGTGATTTCCGACACAACACGCATGGTGTAGGGGAATTCATCAGCCGATGGCAACATCGGGTGAATGGCGCGCCA
>JAYWFC010000083.1:0-12511 GCA_043778995.1 Aestuariivirga sp. | reverse complement strand
GTTATGTTTTGCATGTAGAGCAGGGCATGTGATGGCAGAACAAAAAACGCTTTATGACCGCTTGAACACGTTGCTGGAAGCCTATGCGCCGGAAGATCTTTATCGCCGCGCTTTAGCGATTATGATCACACCAGTAGTGTTGCTTCAGCTTTTATTAGCAGGTGTATTGGTTTCACGTTATCTTGATAATGTGGCCAATGTTTTGGCGCGCACGCTGGCTGATGAAACATCGTTGATTGTGGCGCTTTATGAAAAGTCTGATCGGTCTGAAGCGGCGGTAAAGGTTATTCAAGCCGATGCCCATAACAAGTTGCATTTGGATTTTGAAGTGCAAACCGATGTGGCCTTGCCAGAGGAAAAGCCCACGTCTTTGGTTTCGGTTTTTGATAAACGCATCAATGCTTTTTTGGCGCAAGATTTAACCCAACCGTTTCGCGTCGATAGTTTTTCTGCGGGTGGTAATGTCGAAATTCGGGTGGCCGTTGAAGCCAACAAACAGTTTGTGTTTAAGGTTGATACCAATCGCGCCCAAGCTGTGGGAACGCCATTGCTTCTGTTGTTCATGGCGCTTTCAACGCTGTTGTTCATGGGCATTGCGGTTGTGTTTATGCGCAACCAAATCCAACCCATTTTAGATCTTACGGCGGCGGCCCAACAATTCGGCAAGGGCCGCGAGATCAGTTCATTCAAGCCAGAAGGTGCAACAGAAGTGAGGCTTGCGGGCGAGGCCTTTTTGGATATGAAGCGGCGCATCGCGCGGCATGTGGAACAACGCACAACTTTGTTGGCGGGTGTGTCGCATGATTTGCGCACAATTCTCACGCGCTTCAAATTGGAACTGGCTGTGCTGGGTGGTGGGGCCAAAACCAAACCCTTGCATGATGATGTGAACGAAATGCAGCACATGCTGGAAGATTATATGGCCTTCGTGCGCGGAGGTGGCGGCGAACAAGCCAGTGATGTGAACGTGGTGGACTTGGTGACAGGCCTTGCCGACAGCTTAGATCGCGCGCGCAAGCAGATTATTATTCGCGATTTGCCCGACATGAAAATTCAATTGAAGGCTACGGCATTTCGCAGGCTTCTCAGCAATATTCTGGTGAATGCCTTGCGCTTTGGCAAACGGGTTGAAATCTCAGGCGAGCAGCGCGACCAACGTGTGTGGATTTATGTCGATGATGATGGGCCGGGTGTTCCGCAACATTTGCGCGACGATGTGTTCAAGCCGTTCACACGGTTGGATGAGGCACGGAATTTAGACCACAGTGGATCAGGCCTTGGCCTTGCCATTGCGCTTGATATTGCCCATGCCCACGGCGGGGACATCGTGCTGGAAGACAGCAAATTGGGCGGCCTTCGTGTTGCGGTGAAAGTTCCGATTTAGAGTTTTCCCTTCTCCCTCAAGGGGAGAAGGAAGGACTACCACATGGAATTTTTTGCGCGTTCAGCCCAGCCGCTGTTGTAATTTTCAGCATTGATTTCGCCGTTGGTGAGGGCTTCGAGAATATCGCCGTTGGTGGGCACTTCATCTTTTGCTACGTGATTTGCTGCATCCCAAAAACCAGCGCGAAGAATTGCTCTGGCGCATTGGGTATAGGCCGCTTCGATCTTGATGATGATCACGCTGCGCGGGCGTTTTCCTTCCATTTCGAAGGTGGCGCATAAATCTGCATCAGTGGCGATGAATGCTTTGCCATTGACGCGAAAGGTGGTGCCGCTGCCCGGAATGAAAAATAACAGGGCCACGCGTGGATCAACCACAATGTTGCGCAAACTGTCGATGCGATTGTTGCCGCGCCTGTCTGGCATGGCCAAGGTTTTGGGGTCCAGCACACGCACGCAATGTTTAGCATCGCCACGCGGGCTGCAATCCAAACCACCCGGTCCGATAGTGGCCAATGCCACAAGGGGCGAAAGCTCAATTAATTTTTGATAGGCGGGAATGAGATGGTCAATCTCTTTGGCCATGGACGCCAACACGGGGGCACATCGTAAATCTGTTCAAGCTCTGCTATGGTTTTGATCTGTTCCATTAGAACAGTTTGCCACCATTGGGCACGGGTTGGGAAGGGGAGGTGAGAACCACGCCGCCTTCCGCATCAGGAAAGCCCAGCGTTAAAACTTCAGACATAAACGGCCCGATTTGGCGCGGCGGAAAGTTGACGACGGCGGCCACTTGGCGGCCCAGCAAAGTTTCAGCCGTATAATGTTTGGTGATTTGGGCGGATGATTTTTTAATGCCGATGGCTTCGCCAAAATCTATTTTCAATTTGAAGGCGGGTTTGCGTGCTTCGGGGAAAGGTTCCACAGCAATGATGGTGCCCACACGAATGTCGACGGCTTCAAAATCTGCAAAACTGATCATCAGCCGGCCAGTTCTTTGGCCCGATGTGCCGCTGCTGCGATGGCTTTTTCAAAGAGAGGTGCCATGCCATTTTCAGCCATTAAAACCTGCAAGGCCGCGAAGGTTGTTCCGCCGGGCGAGGTTACGTTTTGGCGCAAGGTGGCCGCATCACTTGAAGATTGATGCAGCAATTCGCCTGAACCCGAAACTGTTGCGCGCGCCAGTTTCATGGCCAGTTCTGGTGGCAGGCCAATTTTTTCACCTGCTGCTGCCATACACTCAGCCAGATAGAAAACGTAGGCTGGGCCCGAACCTGAAACTGCGGTGACCATATCAATCATATCTTCACGCGCTACTTCCACCACTTCGCCAGTGGAAGACAACAGAGATTTTGCCAGCGCCAATTGTTGCGGCGAGACATTTTTGTTGCCCACCATTGCGGTGATGCCGCGGCCAATGGCGGCGGGTGTATTGGGCATGGTGCGGATGACGGATGCAGTGTTGCCAAAGGCCGCTTCAAAACTGGCGATGGTTTTTCCGGCAGCGATTGACAAGTTTACCGGTTTTGAATGTTGTAAGCTTGCCAATTGGGGCAGAACCTCTGCCATCATTTGGGGCTTTACTGCTATGATGATGGCTTCAACATTTGTAATTTCGACAAGCGGTGGATTGTGCCTGATGTTATGGGCCTTTAGCATCGCGGCCACTTCTTTTGGCGGTTTTGGATCAAGCGCCACAATGCGCTTTGCATCAATGCCGGATTTCAGCCAGCCTTCGAGCATGGCACCACCCATTTTGCCACATCCAGCGAGAACGATTACGCTCATGCTTCACACTTTGTTTTTAGTTCGCTCATGCTTCGCCCATGGTTTCAAGCAGTGCGCTTTTTAACGCTTCATCGGCGCTGTGGCCAGCCCAGATAACGAATTGAATGGCGGGATAATAGGTCTGTGTTGTTTCCAGCCCCAGAGCGATGATTGCTTCGCATTGGGCATCATTGACACGGGCACCACCGGCCAGAACCAGCGCATAACGAAACACGATTGATCCATCGGACCACAAATCATAATGGCCATGCACCAATTGGCTGTTGATGGTGGCCAGAAGTTTTGCCACTTCATCGCGGCGCTTTTCAGGCACCTTCAAATCCAGCACACAGGCAAAATGCAGCGATTCTAAATCATCGCGCCAGGTGAATGACAAATTCAAATCAGCCCAGCCGCCGCCCACAAGCATGACAACTTCATAGTCGTTGGTGCGATCAACGTTCCATGCCTTGGTTTCAGCCAAACGCTCTACGCGATCTAGCGGGTTGGAAGATTTTTGGTTGGTTTCGGCAAAGGCCGTCATTCAATTCTCCGATACAACGAATCGCCGTTGCTTACGAAATTGAAAATGACTGAGTAATCTCTGCGCCGCAATCAGACGGTTGATTCGTCCACAGGCTTATTGCGGTGAGAGCTTCTTTTCCAACTCGACCAAACGGGCTTCAAGCTTCCTGTTTTCGCTGCGGGCTTTTTCGGCCATGTCTTTGACCACATCGAAATCTTCGCGCATGACCACATTCAAGTTGTTCAACACGCGCTCAACCTGGGTTTGAACAAGGGTATCAACTTCCTTGCGAACACCTTGTGCAGCACCGGCGGCATTGGTCATTAATTTGGCAAGTTCGTCAAAAAAACGCGAATTAGTTGCGGGCATCAAAGCCTCCCTCTGTTACCCGTTAGCTAGTAATTTCCAGCGCGGTTTTCAAGTGCTTGCGAAGACGCACGAACACGGGCATTGAAATCGCCCATGTTTGCAGCCATTCCATTTCCGCCAATTTCACCCAATGTGATTTCGTGGCCCATCACCATCAAATGGTATGGCTTGGGTTATGTGGCCGGATTGCTGTTTGCCACATGGTATATGAAGCGCTTGGTTTTGAACCCAGCGCTGTGGGGCAAGTGGGCACCGGCGATGACGCCAAAACAAATTGATGACATGTTCATCTGGATGTTTTTGGGTGTCGTCGGTGGCGGCAGGCTTGGTTATGTGTTGTTCTACCAGCCTTTGAAATATCTTTCTCAACCACTTGATATTGTTAAGGTTTGGGATGGTGGAATGTCTTTCCACGGCGGCTTTTTGGGCGTCGTTCTGGCGTGTTATTTTTATGGCCGCGGCATTGGCACAACGCTTGACCGGATGTTGGATTTAGGTGCTGCATCGGTTCCGCCCGCGCTGGGTTTTGTGCGTATTGCCAATTTTATTAATGCTGAACTTTATGGCCGGGCCAGCGATATGCCTTGGGCTGTGATTTTTCCGGGCGAGACTTTTGGCCGCCACCCCAGCCAGATTTATGAAGCACTTCTTGAAGGGCTTTTTTTATTTTTGGTGGTGCGTATTGCAACGCTTCGCTTTCAAGCTTTGGCACACCCAGGAAGAGCTTCAGGGTTGTTTGCGTTGATCTATGGGTGCTCTCGTATATTTGTTGAATTTTTCCGCGTGCCAGATTCGTTTATTGGATATTATGCAGGCTTTGTTACGCAGGGAATGATTTTGTCTTTGCCTTTGGTGGCTGTTGGAGTTTGGTTGTTGTGGCGATCACAGCGAACATGAAAAGCCTGATTGCGCAGATGATCAAAGCCAATGGGCCCATGCCGATTGACCATTATATGGCGCTGTGTTTGGGCCATCCGACGCTTGGTTATTATATGAACCGCGACCCGTTTGGAGCGGCGGGAGATTTTACGACAGCACCTGAGATCAGCCAGATTTTTGGCGAGCTTGTTGGCATCTGGTGCGTTGCTGCTTGGGAGGCGGTGGGTTCGCCTTCGCCATTTTTATTGGTGGAATTGGGGCCGGGCCGGGGCACGTTGATGGCGGACATTTTGCGCGCCACTGCCAAGATGAAAGAGTTTAGCGAAGCCGTGCAAGTGCATCTAGTAGAGACCAGCCCGGTGTTGCGCCAAGCGCAGCGGGACAAGCTTGACCGGCAAATCTCCTGGCATGATAGTGTTGAAACCTTGCCACAAGAACCATTGATTTTTGTGGCCAATGAATTTTTTGACGCTTTGCCCGCCCAACAGTTGATCAGCCACAAGGGTGTAACCTATGAACGCTGTGTTGATTTGGACGGCGAAGATTTGGTTTTGGCCATTAGGCCCATTCCGCAAGTTACAGGGCTTTTAGAAGGGTTAAATGAAATCTCAACCGTGTCTGCAGCCATTGCCACAAGCTTAGGCGTACGCATTGATGCTTTGGGCGGTGCTGGTTTGGTTATTGATTATGGCCATTTGAAAACGGCTGCGGGTGAAACTTTGCAAGCCTTGAAAGCCCACAAAACTGTTGGTGTGGTGGACCACCCTGGTGGAAGTGACTTAACCGTGCATGTCGATTTTGAGGCTTTGGCCCAATCCTTTGCGGCGGGTGGTGCGGATGTTTTGCCCACCAAAACGCAAGGGGCGTTTTTGAACGACATGGGGCTTGAGGCGCGCGCTGCTAAATTGGCAGCAAAGCTTGTGGGCCAGTCGCGGAAAGATTTTTTAGCTGGTGCTGCTCGCCTTGTTGATGACAAAGAAATGGGGCAATTATTCAAGGTGTTGGCTGTGGCGCAACGTTTGCGCCAGCCGATTTACCCATTTGAGGCGCCATGAGTTCAATTGAAATTTTATCTGATGATTTGAAATTGCCAAATGTGACACATGGCTTTTTTACGCGCCAGGGCGGTTTTTCATCGGGCATATTTTCATCATTGAATTGCGGCCTTGGTTCAGGTGATGACATCGAGCTGGTGAAAAAAAACCGCGCCGTGGTGGTTGAAAAAATGAAAGTGGGCGCGGATCATTTGGTATCGCCTTACCAAGTGCACGGCACCGACGTTGCATTTGTTTTGCAGCCCTTTGACGAGCGGCCAAAGGTTGACGGCCTTGTGACCACGCGGCCCGGTTTTGCGCTTGGAATTTTAACGGCAGACTGCGGGCCCATCTTATTTGCTGATGCCAAGGGCCGCAGCATTGGTGCCTGCCATGCGGGATGGAAGGGCGCGCTGAACGGCGTTTTTCGCAGCACAGTTGTTGAGATGGAACGCCACGGAACACGGCGTGAAAATGTTGTTGCGGTGTTAGGGCCAACCATTTCGCAAAAGGCTTATGAAGTGGGACCGGAATTTTTGAAAGCCTTTAAAGAGCGCGATAAAGGCTTTTTGAAATATTTCATCCCATCACTGAAGAAAAATCACTATATGTTTGATTTACCACATTTTTTAGTTGATCGCATGCGGGCCTTCGGCATTGGAAAAGTGGTTGATTTGGGGCTTTGCACGTATAGCGACGAAGCACGGTTTTTCAGCTATCGCCGCGCCACGCACAAGGCTGAAGCCGACTATGGGCGGTTGATTTCAACAATTGCGATGGTGTGATGAGGCGCTGGTTTTTAATCTTAACTCTGTTGCTTTCGGCCTGCACATCAAACCCGTTGCAACTGGCCAAGGAAGCGCCGCAACCAGTGAACGACCAGTCATTGGTGAAGCCGCCTTGGGAGGCATTGGTGAAAGCGCCGCCGGGTGCGCAAAATGATTTGGACCTTGAAACTTTGAATGGGCCACAAGCGGCCCCCGTTGTGCCGCAGCCTGATGTTGCGCCGCAAGTTGCTGCCACGCCTGTTGTTGCAGAAAAGCCTGAAAGCCCGAAGCCCGCCAAGAAAGGTGCCATCACTATCAAGGCCGTTGCAGTTGTTGCAGTGAGCGGAGTTTCACCTAAGGCCAATGCCGAGTTGACCCAAGCCATGCGCAAAGTGTTACGCGAGGCGGGTTGGCCTGTGTTACCAGCCCCACGCAATGATGCTTTGACCATTCGCGGCACTGTTGTGCTTGATGCAGCACAGGCCACCATGCAAAACGTGCATATTCATTGGCTGGTGACGGAACCCAAGGGCAAAACCTTGGGCGATGTTGCCCAAAACAACCAAGTGCCGGCCCATTCACTCGACGGGGCTTGGGGCCAGACGGCAGATTTTGCCGCCCAAGCCGCAGCCGATGGCATATTCAAACTGATCGCAAGGTATCGCTAGGTCAGGATCGCTAACCCTATTTTCAACAGCTACATTTGCCTCTGGCGGCGGCTTCATCAGATTGTTATAGAGCCTTCATCGCCCCCCGAAGGAATAGTGAGAATGATGAAAATTGTATCCGGCAACAGCAACAGGCCGTTGGCGGAAGCGATTTGTTCTTATCTCAATTTGCCCATCACCAAAGCAGTGGTGAAGCGTTTTAACGACATGGAAGTGTTTGTCGAGATTCAAGAGAATGTGCGCGGGCAGGATATGTTCATTATCCAATCCACGTCATTTCCCACCAATGACCATTTGATGGAATTGCTGATTATCACAGACGCTTTGCGCCGCGCTTCAGCCAAACGCATTACAGCCGTTGTGCCTTATTTTGGCTATGCTCGCCAAGACCGCAAGCCCGGACCACGAACGCCCATTTCTGCCAAGCTTGTGGCCAATCTGATTACGCATGCGGGCGCTGATCGCGTGTTGACGATCGATTTGCATGCCGGACAGATTCAAGGTTTTTTTGATATTCCAACCGACAATCTTTTCTCTGGCCCGGTTTTTGTGCGTGACATTAAACAACATGGCGATGTGGCCAATTCAGTTGTGGTATCCCCTGATATTGGCGGCGTGGTGCGTGCGCGCGCTTTGGCCAAACGTTTGGACACGCCTTTGGCCATTGTGGATAAACGCCGCGAACGGGCAGGGGAGTCCGAAGTGATGAACATCATCGGTGAAGTTGCAGGCAAATCTTGCATTCTGCTGGATGACATTGTGGATTCAGGCGGAACCCTATGCAACGCGGCCGATGCGCTTTTGCAAAAGGGTGCAAAAGACGTGACAGCCTATATTACCCACGGTGTTTTATCGGGTGGGGCAGTGGCGCGCATTACCGGTTCAAAATTAAAAAATTTGGTGATCACTGACTCCATTCAGCCCACCGAAGCTGTGAAGGTGGCGCGCAATATTCGAGTTATTCCCATTGCCAGTTTGCTGGGCGAAGCCATTGGGCGCACAAGCCGCGAAGAAAGCGTATCAAGCTTGTTTGAATGACGCGCAGGCCCTATATGGCGCTAATGCAACCCATCATTCAAATTTCCAACCTTTCCAAAAACTATGCCTCTGGCCTATCGGCACTGAAAAATATCAATCTTGAAATCAAACAGGGTGAGATTTTTGCTTTGCTCGGGCCCAATGGTGCGGGCAAAACAACGCTGATTTCAGCCATTTGTGGCATTGTGAACAAATCAGCCGGCGAAATTTTGGTGGGCGGGCATGACATTGTGCGCGACTACCGGGCCACGCGGGCGATGATCGGGCTTGTGCCACAAGAGCTTCATCTGGCGTTTTTTGAAACGGTTTGGGACACGGTGGCATTTTCGCGCCGTCTGTTTGGCAAGCCCAAAAATGATGCTTACCTTGAAACAATTTTAAAGCAGCTTTCGCTGTGGGATAAAAAAGATTCAAAAATAGGCACACTTTCAGGCGGCATGAAACGGCGCGTGTTGATTGCCAAAGCGCTATCGCACGAACCCACAGTTTTATTTTTGGATGAACCCACCGCTGGTGTTGATGTTGAGCTTCGCAAAGACATGTGGAAAATTGTGCGACGCTTGCGCGAAAATGGTGTGACCATCATTCTAACGACGCATTATATTGAAGAAGCAGAAGAGATGGCTGATCGTGTTGGCGTGATCAGCAAAGGCGAAATGATTTTGATTGAAGACAAAGTGGCCCTGATGGAAAAAATGGGTGAGAAGCGTCTTTCTATCATTCTCGAAAAGCCCCTTGAAGTTTTGCCCAAGAAATTGGCGGCCTTGGGCCTGACACTTTCGGCCGATAAATCTCAGCTAACTTATGCTTATGATTCAAAACACATGAAGCCTGATATTGCTGGCGTGTTGCGCGGGCTTGAAACCGCAAAGATTGAATATCGCGATTTGGCCACGGCGCAAAGTTCGCTTGAAGATATTTTTATGGGATTGGTGAAGCAATGAATTTTCTCGGCGTTTCGGCAATATTCATTTATGAAATGAAGCGGTTTTTCCGCACGGTGTTTCAGAGCATTATCTCGCCTGTTATCTCCACCATTCTCTATTTCATTGTATTTGGCTCTGCCATTGGTGGCCGCATTTCGCAGATTGATGGCGTCTCTTATGGCGCGTTTATTGTGCCGGGCATGATTATGCTTTCGCTTCTCACACAAAGTATTTCCAATGCTTCATTCGGCATTTATTTTCCAAAATTTTCGGGCACGGTTTATGAATACCTTTCAGCGCCCGTATCATCCATGGAAATGGTGATGGGGTTTGTGGGGGCGGCCGCGGCCAAATCACTTTTCATTGGCTTGATTATTTTGGCAACCAGTGCGTTGTTTGTGCCAGTGCAAATTATGCATCCGTTCTGGATGATTACATTTTTGGTCTTAACGTCTGTTACATTCTCGCTGTTTGGATTTATCATCGGCTTATGGGCCGATGGTTTTGAAAAATTGCAAATTGTTCCATTGCTCATCATCACGCCGCTTACGTTTTTGGGCGGAAGTTTTTATTCCATCAAAGTTCTACCGCCATTCTGGCAGGGGGTTAGCTATTTCAACCCGGTGGTTTATTTGATCAGCGGTTTTCGCTGGGCGTTTTATGAAGTTTCGGATGTTAGCCTGGGTTTAAGTTTGGGCATGACGTTGATGTTTATGTTTGTATGTTTGGCGGCAGTTGCTTGGATTTTCCGCACTGGCTATCGGCTTAAAAATTAAGCTGGCTTACTTCGCTGTAAGCCGCAACTTCCTCACTGAAATGTAAAACATTTGCCATCATTTATCGTTCAATACGCAATTATGAATTGTGTTTTTGGAAGGACGAAGAATGGTTTTGCATGATGGAAATTTTACGGGCGGCACCTACGACGCTTATTATGGCACAGTGCAGGTTCAGGCCACTGTTCAAGGCGGCCAAATTACCGATGTGAAGGCGCTTAAATTTCCGAACCATTCGGGCACCAGTCGTTCAATCAATCGCCAAGCGCTGCCCTATTTGTTGCAAGAAGTGGCCCAAGCGCAAAGCAGCAAGATTGATATTATTTCTGGCGCAACGTTAACCAGCCGCGCCTATATCAAATCTCTGCGCGATGCTTTGAACCAATCTGCAAAGTAAGATATGCGCCAAACCCGCATCATCATGGGTATGCCAATTACTGTTGATATTGTTGACGCTTGGCCTCTGGATGTGATTGGCCAGGTGTTTGCATATTTTGAAGGCGTTGATGCGCGCTTTAGCACTTATCGGCAAGACAGCGAGATTTGCGCCTATAACCGGCGTGAAATTTCTGAAGATAATTTGAGCACGGAAATGAAACAGGTTTTTGCGTTGGCGAGGCGGACGCATGCTGAAACAGACGGCTATTTCAACATGGTGCAAAGTGATGGCTCGGTTGATCCATCGGGCATTGTGAAGGGCTGGGCGATTTTTAACGCCGCGCAGATTTTAAAGAAGGCGGGCATTCAAAACTATTTTATTGATGGTGGGGGCGATATTCAATCTTCTGGCAAAAATGCTGAAGGTGAATTTTGGCGCGTTGGCATTCGAAGTCCATTTGCCCTTTCAGAAATTATTAAAGTTGTGGCGCCGCGCGGGCAGGGCGTTGCCACTTCGGGCAGCTATATTCGCGGCGCCCATATCTATAACCCGCATATGCCACAGCAGAAATTATCAGATGTTGTAAGCATAACCGTGATTGGCCCTAATGTTTTAGAGGCAGATCGTTTTGCCACGGCGGCTTTCGCCATGGGGACCGATGGCGTTTATTTCATCGAAGAGCGCCCGGGCTTTGAAGCCTATCAAGTCAATGCACAAGGCATTGCAACACAAACAACCGGTTTTGGAGGCCATGTGATTTAACAATGAAATATATTGATCGCTTACTCAATCACATCACCATGTATCGGTTGGTGCTCTATTATCTTGCGGCCTTGCTGAGCGGCGATTTTGGTCTGGCAATGCTTGGCAAATCTTCGCATGATGCAGCAGCCTTGGCGTTTTCAATCGTTGTCATCACCGCCGTGTGCTGGCTGGTGAACCGTGTCCTTGGCTTGGCGTTTCGCGTGCCGGTGAATGCTGAATCAATTTATATAACAGCCTTCATTTTGGCTTTGATCATGCCACCGGTTTTGCCAGCTGATGTAAAGGGCGTTGCTGGATTAGCAGTGGCATCTGCTGCCGCAATGGCATCGAAATTTATTCTGGCAATTTATCGCAAGCATGTTTTCAATCCGGTGGCGCTGGGTGTTGTTGCATCTTATCTTCTGCTTGATCAATCAGCCACGTGGTGGGTTGGGGGCAGCGTTTATCTTCTACCAATCGTTATGGTTGGTGGCGCTTTGATTTTGCGCAAATTGCAGCGCTTTGAAATGTTTGGTGTTTATGTGTTGGCCAATCTTGCGGTGACATTGCTTTCAACCACGCCGGATATGTATGGCGATGCATTGTCGCAAACGTTCTTGTCATCGCCCTTGTTGTTTGCTGGTTTTGCCATGTTGACTGAACCGATGACAGCGCCTGCGGCACACTGGCCAAGCCTTGGCTTTGGCGCTTTGGTGGGGGCGCTTTCATCGCCTTCCATTCATATGGGCGAATTTTATTTCACGCCTGAATTGGCTTTGATTGTTGGCAATGCGTTTGCGTGGGCGGTGAACCCGAAATATCGCTTTAAGCTGGTTTTGGAACGGATCGAAAAAACCGCTTCTGGCTGTTATGATTATGTGTTCACGCCCAACCGGCCAGTTGATTTTGTGCCCGGGCAGTATCTGGATTGGACAATCCATTCGCGCCGCGCTGATGATAGAGGCAACCGTCGCACGTTTACAATTGCATCAGCACCAACTGAAAACCATGTGCGCTTAGGCGTTAAGTTCTATCCCAATCCTTCAGCCTATAAGCAAACATTGCTCAACATGAAGCCCGGTGATGTGGTTTATGGTGCGCAACTGGCCGGCGATTTTACGTTGCCAAAAGCCCCTGAAGAAAAGCTAGCCTTTATTGCGGGCGGCATTGGCGTAACGCCCTTTCGCAGCATGATCCAGCACATGTTGGATGTGGGAGATTTACGCATCGCCACGCTGTTTTATGGCAATAACAA
>JAYWFC010000082.1:0-12558 GCA_043778995.1 Aestuariivirga sp. | reverse complement strand
ACATGATCACCTTTTTTGAGTGATTTTACACCAGGCCCCACATCAACAACAACGCCTGCACCTTCGTGGCCCATGATTGCTGGAAAAAGGCCTTCAGGGTCTGATCCGGAAATGGTGAACTCATCCGTGTGGCAAACGCCCGTGGCTTTGATTTCGACCAATACTTCGCCTTCGCGCGGGGCCGCCACATCCACTTCGACAATTTCTAATGGTTTACCAGCTTCAAAGGCAACAGCGGCACGTGACTTCATTCGACGATCCCCAAATTTCTGGAGATACTCTAACGCAACTTTAAGACGCGAGATAGCCCATTACGGTTGCTTCAGCACCATTTTTCCATATCGAATTCAACCAATAGGAAAATTGCTTTTGCATTTCGGGTGCTTTGCCAACGTCACCATAGATTTCAACCATATCGAGCCAGATTTGCGGGTTGGTCTTTGCGGCTTTAGCTTTTTCTTGCAAGTAGTCCCAGTTCGGGTCGTTAGGCTCAATCACTTTGCCAGAATCTGTTGTGCCTGAACAATAGCGGCACCAAAGTGCAGATTCCAACGCGAGGCCGGTGATCGACCTTTTGTCTTTCAACAGGTCTGCAATCACTGGCACAATAAATTTTGGCTGGCGGTTAGAACCATCCAGACAAAGCCTTCGAACAGTGTCTGCAATCTTGGGGTTTGAAAAGCGCCTGACGATCAACTTATAATAATCTTGAAGATTGGTATTGGGCACAGGTGGCACGGTGTTGATAACTTCATCCTGCTCCACCTTTGCGAAAAACTCGCGCACCAGTTGGTTTTCCATCGCGTCATGAACAAAATGGATATCCATTAGCCCCGCAATATAGGCAATGATGGCGTGGCCACCGTTCAGGATACGAATTTTCATATGCTCATAAGGTGTCACATCTTCAACGAATGTGGCGCCAACTATTTCCCAAGCTGGGCGGCCTGATGGAAAATTATCTTCCACCACCCATTGTTTGAATTCTTCACAGAAAATTGGCCACGTGTCTTCCACGCCAAAAACTTCAGCGCAAATCTTGCGCTCACGGTCTCCGGTGGCTGGTGTGATGCGATCCACCATGGCATTGGGGAATGCGACATGCGCGTTGATCCAATCAGCAAGTGCCGGGTTGGAAAGTCTTGCCAAACCGACAACGGCATTTTTGGTAACAATGCCATTGTGGGGAACATTGTCGCAAGACATAACGGTGAATACTTGAATGCCAGTGGCACGACGCGCGGCAAGGCCAGCGACGATAAATCCAAAAACTGTGCTTGGATCATGTGGGTGGGCACCGTCACGCGCAATAGCAGGATGTTGTGGGTTGAAATTGCCAGTGGCCGGATCAATAAAATATCCACCTTCCGTTATGGTCAGTGACACAATGCGAATTTCAGGATCGCATAGCTTGGCCATCATGGCTGGCTTGTCGTTGGGAGAAACAAAATCAATCAAAGGGCCAGTAATATGTGCTGTGCTCAGATCATTGTCTTGTTCGACAACAGTGGTCAAATAATCTTGGGCGGCCAAACGCAGGCGCATCGCTTCATCAGATTGCATCACGCCTGCGCCAACCAAAGCCCAATTGTGATCAAGGCCCTTGTTAAAAAGATCATCAAGATAGACGGCCAAATGTGCACGGTGAAAGTTGCCCACACCAAAATGCATAATGCCTTGTTTAAGCGAAGAGCGCGCATAGGTTGGCACCGAAATTTTTTTGCCAATCGCCGGCAAATTGGCCAGCGATAGTTTTAACTCATTCATTTTGCGCCATCCAAGTCATAGGTTTGTGAGACGATATAATCGCTTTCAAGGTCTGCAAAAAGATTAACCATGCGCCCCTCGATGCGGCCCTACCCCACAGTCTCATTTGCGGATTGTCCGACCATCTTTGCCAAAATAATGCATTCTGGATTTATCGGGTGTCATCCAAACATTGGTGCCCGGTGCGAAAGTATTTTCGCCAGAGGCGCGCACCGTAAGGCGGCCACGTGCACCGGCATCGACATGCAGGAACGTGTCTGAGCCTAAATGCTCGCTGAGCAAAACCTTGCCCTGCCAATCACCCTTTTTCTCAGAAATTTCGATATGTTCAGGGCGAATGCCAATTGTGTCGTTTTCAACAAAATTCATTTTGGGTGAACCGATGAAGCCCGCAACAAACAAAGAATCTGGTTTGTTATAAAGCTCAAGGGGAGAGCCTACCTGTTCGATATGGCCCTTGTTCAGCACCACAATGCGATCAGCCATGGTCATTGCTTCCACCTGATCGTGCGTTACATAAATGCTGGTTGATCCCAAATCCTTATGAAGCTGCATGATAAAGATACGCATATTCACGCGCAGCGCAGCATCAAGGTTCGAGAGTGGTTCGTCAAAAAGAAATGCCTTGGGATTGCGCACAATGGCGCGACCAATGGCAACCCGCTGGCGTTGACCACCAGAGAGTTGGCCGGGCCTTCTTTCGAGATAGTCATTGAGGTTTAAAGTTTGTGCGGCGTGATTGACTTTTTGATCAATCTCGGCTTGGGGCATTTTTGCCATCTTCAACGGAAACGCGATATTGTTGCGCACAGTCATATGCGGATACAGCGCATAAGATTGGAACACCATGGCCAGCCCGCGGCCTGATGGCGGCGTGTCTGTTACATCATTGCCATCAATTTTAATCTCGCCCGATGTCATATCTTCAAGGCCCGCAATCAAGCGCAAAAGCGTAGATTTGCCACAGCCAGAAGGGCCAACAAACACCACAAACTCGCCGTTCTTGATCTCAAGATCGGCCCCCGGGATAATCACGGCATCGCCGAAAGCTTTGCGCACTTTGCTGAGTGAAATCGTTCCCATTATTTTACTGCTCCGAATGTAAGGCCGCGTACGAGTTGTTTTTGTGAGAACCAACCGATGATTAAGATGGGTGCAATCGCCATCATCGAGGCCGCTGAAAGCTTGGCCCAGAATTGTCCTTCAGGACTTGAATATTCCGAAATGAAGAAGCTCAACGGTGCTGCATATTTGTTGGTGAGGTTTAAAGACCAAAAGGCTTCGTTCCACGACAAAATTAAATTGAGCAGACAGGTTGAGGCAATGCCAGGCAGCGCCATCGGTGTGAGAACGCGGGAGAGTTCGTTCCACAACGAGGCGCCGTCCATGCGGGCAGCTTCAAGAATACCCACAGGAATTTCTTTGAAATAGGTGAACAGCATCCAAATCACGATTGGCAAATTCAGAAGCGTCATCAGCGGAACCATGCCCCAGAAACTATCCATGATATTGTAATCACCCCAATTGGCCCAACCCCAATCCCTGAACACGAGACCATTGCGATTGAAAATGAGATAGATTGGGATAAGCGCGCCAGCAGGCGGCATCATCTTGGTGGATAGCATCCACAGCAACATGTTGTGCGTGTTGCGGCTCCAAGCCCAAAGTGATGCTGGCACCACAAAAATGAACAACAGCAAAATGCCAATGACAGCGTTGGTGGGTTTCCAATTGTTAAAATATAGGGCCACAAAACAGATTGCCAAAGACCCAAGTATAATGCCAAGCCAGCCAAGGCCGCTGATCTTGCTGCCGCCTTCTGGATTTGGCGCAAACGCCATCGACCACGCGGCGGGAATGGCAAACACCAAACCGAGCAGTGTTGAAAGAATTACAATCACGCTGGTGTTAAACACATAGCGGAAATAGTTGGAACGCTCCTGCACAATGCCGAAATTTTCCAATGTCCAAGGCGTTGAAAGCCAATTTTGGGGCAACGTATAAGCATCCGACTCAGTTTTGAAGGCGGCAACTGCCGTCCAAAAAATTGGGAAGAACAACAAAAGTCCAATGACCCACGCGATGATTGTTGTCAGAAGTTTGCGGCGGTTTGATATTTTCCGGGCCATGAGATCAAGCCTCCAAGTTCTTGCCGACGATGCGGACAAGGAAAACAGATACGATATTTGCTAAGACGACAGCCACCAAACCACCCGCAGCTGCCATACCCACGTCGGTTGCATCATTCAGTTGCGAGAACACGAGATAGGTTAGGTTTCCGGCAATGCCGCCAACGCTGGTGACTTTGATTTCTGCGAAGATGTTCAACAGAAAAATGGTTTCGATAAGAATGACAACCGTGATCGGGCGCGACAAATGCGGCAAGATGATATAGCGGAAAAATGATGTTGCCGGAGCGCCGTCCATTGCCGCGGCATCTTTTTGCTCTTCATCGAGAGATTGAAGTGCTGTTAGCAAAATGAGCGCTGCATAAGGCAGCCATTGCCAAGACACGATGATTCCAACCGATAACAAAGGATATCGGCCGAACCAATCGATCGCTTCTTGAGCGCCAAAATATTTTTGAATTCCTGCGAACAGCCCAAACACCGGATGCATCAACAGATTTTTCCAAACCAATGAGGAAACCGTTGGCATGATGAAGAAGGGAGAAATCATCAACAGGCGAACAATGCCTCGCCCCCAAAATGGTTGATCAAGCAACAGCGCCAAAAATACGCCGCCCACAACCGTTGTGATAATAATCCCGCCTACCAAAAGTAAAGTGTTAGCCAGATCCTTCAGGAAAAACGGATCTTTGAAAAAATAATAGAAATTCGAAAATCCGGCCCAGCCCGTGTTGTCTGGATCTTGAAGGTTGTATCGCAGAAAAGCGAAATACATGGTCAGTGCTAGCGGCACAAAGGACCATGCGGCCAAAACCGCAACTGAAGGGGCTAGCGCCCATTTTCCGAGAACTTGTGCTTGTTTTGTGGCCATGATGCTGTCCCACCAAAATGAATTTAAGCAATAGCCAAAGTCATTCTCCGCCCTCAAGACGGAAAATGCTGTCGGTAAAGTGCGGCCCCTCCCTTATAGGATGAAGGAAGGGCCGCTTCTTGTCTTACTTGATGTAACCAGCTTTGGTCATCGCATCAGTTACGTAAGCTTGGGCATCAGCCAAGGCCTTGTCTGAAGTCGTTTGACCAGCCAGAGCGGCCGAGAAGAGCTCGCCCACTTTGGTTGCAACGCCAGCAAACTCAGGGATCGAAGCAAACTGCACGCCAACATAAGGTACTGGCTTAACAGTTGGATGTGTTGGATCAGCTGAGTTCATTGAATCCAAGGTCATTTTTGCAAATGGAACCTTTTGGTATTCTGGGTTGGCATACAGCGAAGTGCGTGTACCAGGAGGAACATTGGCCCATCCTTCTTTTGCAGCAACGAGTTCAGTGTAGTGAACCGAAGTTGCCCAGCTTACAAACTTCTGAGCAGCGTCAACTTTTTGCGAACCGGCTGGAATGGCAAGAGCCCAAGCCCAGAGCCAGTTAGCGTTTTTGCCGAGGCCCTTGTTTGGTGCCAGTGCATAGCCAACCTTATCGGCAACTTGCGAAGCCTTAGGATCGGAAACGAACGAGGCAGCAACAGTTGCGTCCATCCACATGCCGCACTTGCCAGTTTGGAACAATGCAAGGTTTTCAGAGAAGCCGTTGCCTGAAGCGCCAGCCGGACCTGCATCCTTCATCACCTTCAAATAGGTGTTGAGGGTGTCTTTCCATTCTTGAGTATCAAATTGTGGGTGCCACTTTTCGTCAAACCAACGTGCGCCGAACGAGTTCGCCATAGCGCCGAGGAATGCCATGTTTTCACCCCAACCGGCTTTGCCGCGAAGGCAGATGCCGTTTACGCCAGCGGCGCGATCGGTCATCTTGTTGGCAGCATCAATGATGAAATCCCATGTTGGCGCGTCTGGCATTTTCAAGCCAGCTTTGTCCATCAGGTCTTTGCGATACATAACCATCGACGATTCACCGTAGAATGGTGCTGCATAAAGCTTGCCACCAGCAGAGAGACCGCCTGTAACAGCTGGCAAAATGTCGGCTGGGTTATCGAGGCCCGCAAGCGGAACGAGCCAGCCCTTGCCGCCCCAGATTGGTGTTTCATACATGCCAATGGTGAGAACGTCGTATTGGCCGCCTTTGGTGGAAATGTCTTTCGTCACTTTTTGACGAAGATCATTTTCTTCCAAAGTAACCCAGTTCAGCTTAACGCCGGGGTTTGCAGCAGTAAAATCATCGGTATATTTTTGCATACGGATCATATCGCCATTGTTAACGGTGGCGATTGTCAGCGTGGTATCTTCGGCTAAAGCCGTGCCTGCCATAACAGCAAACGTGAAGGCGGCAAGCGCGCCCTTCAAAACAGTCTTCATTAAATCCTCCCATGAGCCTCCGAGCATTTGCCCGTGACATGGGCGTAAGTCACATCCACAAGCCTTTAGAGTCAATGGCAAATCGTCATTGCAATGCGTCATTGCGGTTGCAGCATTGATTTAAATAGTTGAATTGAAACGTTTTTTGTAGAATTGAGCTTTTGCTCACACTCTAAGTAAAAGCCCGGCCATAGCTTCGTTGGTAATGATTCCGTTGATCAATTTGCCAATTAATGCGCCTTTCACGGCACGCAAACGGGGTATAGCCATTGCAATTCCAAGCACTTTTCGCGTGGCGGGTTGATCGAGAGGAACGCTCACCACGCGGTCATTGGTAAAGCCGTCAATCAGCTGTCCGCGATCATCAAAGGCCCAGCCGATAATTTCGCCAGCAGCACCGGCTTTGACCAAAGCGCGCATTTCATCGGGCTTCACAAAGCCATCGCGCACCAAAGCAGCGTCATCACCCATGGTGCCAACACCCACGAACGTAACATCGGCCTGTTTGGCAAGCTCCACCACATTGCGCACCGGCTTTTGGCTTAACAAAAGTGCCTTATCGTGAACGGTGGTTGCAATAACAGGAAGCGGCATGGGGTAATGCGGCGCGCGCACTGCGTCTGCCACGCGGCTTACCACATCATAAAGCGAGGCTGAGCCGTCAGAGGCAATATTTCCAACCAGCGAAACAATTTTGTGCTGCGGGCAATCCATCGGCGTTAGCTGGTCCACCATGGCGCGCAGCATGCGCCCCGTGCCCATGGCAACGACAACTGGATGTTGAGATATAAAATATTTCTCAAGTTCAGCGGCCGCCGACTGCGCCACGCCTAGAGTTGAAGAATCTGAATCAGGGTCACTTGGAACCACTTCACAAAATTCAATTTCGAATTTTTGCTTCAAGCGCTCAGACAGTTCCAAACATTTGGCAATGGGATGATCAAGCCGCACTTTGATCAATTTTTCAGATATCGACAAAGACACCAGCCGCTGGGCTGTTTGACGCGACACACCCAATTTGCGCGCTATCTCGTCTTGCGTATTGCCCGCGATATAATAAAGCCAACCGGCCCTTGCCGCTTCATCTAACCGAGCATTTTCAAGTTCAACATTTCGCACCATGGAAGCCAGAAACCTTATTGGTGCCGCAGGTGAGGCACAGGATCAAAGAAATCAGTCATACGATTAAACTTACGATCCACCAAATGGGGGCCGGCCACGTTTTGATAGCCATGGTTAAAATGAACGCCACCGGTGAATTGCCAAACCGTCATGGCGGCAGCTTTGGCACCATCAACACCCGCGGTGCTATCTTCAATCACCAAGCATTCCTGTGGTGATGCACCCATCATTTTTGCTGCGTAATAAAAAATATCGGGCGCTGGCTTGCCTTTGGCAACCAATGATGTGGTGAAGATTCTATTCTTAAAACGCGGCATTAAGCCTGTAACTTCAAGCGAGCGGTTGACACGCGCTGGGCTTGACCCTGAGGCCAAACAAAAGGGCACATTCAGTTGATCTAAAACTTTCTCAATGCCGGCCATCGCTTTGAGTTTTCCGCCAAATGCATTGAGCAATCTTTCTCGATAATCATTTTCAAAACTGTCGGGAACATTGTTGCCATGTTCGCGGGCATATTTTGCCGCAACTGTTGTGAAGCTATGGCCAACAAAGTTATGATACACAAAAGATAGATCAACGTTGAGGCCTATTTCGGAAAAAACCTCAACCACCATCTGCGCACTTATCAACTCACTGTCGACCAGAACGCCGTCACAATCAAAAATGACCAGCGCAATTTTCTGCATCAGTGCTTTTGCTTCTTCGCGCGAAAAGCAGCCAATCCCACTTTTAGTTCTTGGCTATGGGCGGCAGCTATTCCACCCAGTGCTTCTAGCGCCCGCTCACGGTCTTCACCCTCGGCTGCGTTGATCATCATCTTCGTGGCTGATGTTGCGAAAGTTGATCGTGTGCAGATCTGCTGTGCCAGAACAACCGCAGCATTCATACTTTGGCCTTCCGTGGTCACTTGATCAACAAGGCCATGGGTCAATGCCTGCTCTGCATTAAAACTTTCGCCAGCAAGCGACATGCGCCTGATAATTTGCGCGCCAAAACGGCGCACTGCCCTTTGCGTGCCAGACCAACCAGGAATGATTCCCAAACCGGTTTCAGGCAAAGACAATTTAATGTGGGGTTCAGCAATGCGAAAATCAGCGCATGTGGCCAATTCAAATCCGCCACCCATGGCTGAACCGTTTAACACCGCAATTAAAGGCTGGCGCAATCTTGCGAGTGCATCAAAAGCACGGTGACCAAGCCTTACCCATTGCAGCCCAAAGTCTTCAGCTGTTTCGGTGGACCATGCCTCAATATCACCACCAGCGCAAAAGGCACGGTTACCGGCGCCTGTGATGATAGCAACTTTAATTTTTGGATCAGCGTCAACGATCAATGCCGCTCGCTCCAGCGCTACTATCATTGGCTTATCAAGCGCATTCAACTTCTCGGGCCGCGCCAATGTGATGGTTGCCGTTTCATCAACCACTGCCAGCTGAATGCGTGCATCACCCGTTTCAAACATGAAATGCACGTCCCATTTTATTTGACATAAAAAGATTGCTGCCCATTGGCTTCAAGTTTGGAGCCACAATAAGCGGAAATTCGGCTTGATCCAAAATATTTTCTTGCAGCGATACACCCGGCGCAATTTCTGTGACAACGATACCTTCGGGCACCAGCTTCATCACACAACGTTCTGTGATATAGGTAATATCTTGTTTCTGCATCACGGCGCGGCGACCAGAAAAGGTTATTTGTTCGCAGGCGTTGACCAACTTTTTAATCTTTCCTTCTTTTTCAATTTTCAGTTTGCCGTCAACAATATCCATTTTTGCGCCCGCATTAAAAAAACCGGAGAACACAATTTTTTTTGCCCGTGAGGTGATATCCACAAAGCCGCCTGCCCCTGCCGTCACATGTGGTCTAGCACCTAAACGATGCACATTCACACTGCCGGTTTGATCAATTTGCAGAAAAGACAACAGTGAACAATCAAAACCACCTGCCTGAAAATAGGTGAATTGGTGAGGCGAGGCTACAATGGCTTCAGCGTTGGATGAACAACCAAACTGAAATTCCAAAAGTGGAATGCCCCCAACAGCGCCTTGTTCAATCACCCATGTCACAGCGCCATGTTGGCCCTCTTCCAACACAATGCGCGGCACGTTGGCCGAAACACCAAACCCTAGATTTACGGCCCAACCTTGTTTTAATTCTTGAGCAACGCGGCGCGCAATCACTTTGCCGGGGCCAAAATCCATATGCGCAAAACTGCTGAGCGGTTTTTGTTCTTCGCCGCTAATGGCTGGATCATAAGGTGTTTGCGTGGTTTGCCATTGGTCTGGCGCTTCAACAATATAGTCAACCAGAATGCCCGGTATGCGCACATTATGCGTAGTGATCGTATCGTTCTCAACAATACGTTTCACCTGAGCAATCACAATGCCACCATTGTTATGTGCCGCCAAAGCGATTTCCATTCCGCCCAGATATGCACCCTCTTGTTCAAAGCTTAGATTACCACGACGATCAGATGATGTAGCGCGAATAATCCCCACGTGCGGGGTGATGGTTGGGAAAAATAGAAGTTCTTCGCCTTCAAATTTAATTTTTTTCACAATCGGTGCAGCGGCGGCAAGTGCATTCATCGCGCAGCCTTGCTGATCGGGGTCAACGAAGGTATCAAGCCCTACAGAAGTTAGAACGCCTGGACGTTTGGCAGCGGCTTCTCGCAACATATCAAACACAATGCCAGACGGCACATTATAAGCTGGAATTTCATTGGCCGTAATCATGGCCCAAATTCGAGGGGGTTCAGCGCCCGACGGGCCAGATGGATATGAGCCCGCAATTGTTCTGGCCACTTGGCCTTTATTGGCGGTTAAGTGCTCAATACCTTTGATGCCATAAAAATCACCGGCCGCGATAGGATGAATCATGGTGAGTGCTTTTGGCGATTGGTAATCGGCAAATCTTTCGCCCATGGCTTTCAAAACGGCATCCGGGCACCCCAAACCTGATGATGAATTTACTGCTATAATAGCATGGTCTTTAATATGTGATACGGCTTCGGCGGCTGAGACGATTTTAGGCATTAACGATTTCCACGAATAAGATCAGCAGCTTTTTCTGCCATCGCAATTGTTGGTGCATTGGTGTTGGAGGATACAACACATGGCATGGTTGAAGAGTCACACACGCGCAGGCTTTCAATTCCATGCACGCGCATGGACGTGTCAACAACTGCCATTTCATCAACGCCCATCTTGCAAGCACCGACGGGATGATAAGAAGAACGCGCCGTGGCACGGGCAAAATCAATGTAGTCTTGTTGGGTTTTCAATTTTGTGCCAGGTGCAAATTCGCTGGAAACATAACGCTGCATAGATTTAGTGCGGCCCACGTCTTGGCTTATTTTAATTGCTTCGATGTGGCGTTCCAAATCATAAGGTTCAGCAAATGAATTGGGATCAACGATGGGTGCATCGCTCGGCTTGTTTGAACGCAACGTAATTGAGCCCCGTGAGCGCGGCCTGGTGAAATATGAATTACATGATGCACCATTGCCGCCCGGCAACGTGTCGCCGGCTTTCTCAACACCTGCGCCCGCAACAAAATGAAATTGCAGATCTGGCGTTTTTTCTTTGCGGTTGCCCCACCAAAATGCGCCTGCCTCCACAATATTTGTAGCAACAGGGCCATTGCGAAACAGTGCATATTGCAAGCCGGCCCATGCCATCCAATGCAGCTTTTTATATTTGTCATAAGAATGCGCGCCGTTCAAAACCCATGCCACATCACTTGAGAAATGATCGTGGAAATTTTGCCCCACGCCTTTTAAATCATGCACGATGGGAACATCACACTCACGCAAATGCGCGGCAGGGCCAATGCCCGAAAGCATCAGCAATTTCGGTGAACCGATGGCGCCTGCAGTGACGATCACTTCGCTTGATGCAGAAACAACAACGCTGCGGCCCTGTTCCAAAATTTCAACGCCCGTGGCTTTGTTGTTTTCAACCACAATACGCAACACTGTGATGCCAGTTCGAAGCTCTAAGTTTTTGCGCCTCAAAGCGGGTTTCAAATACCCCACAGCGGCGCTGCATCGCCTGCCGTTTTTCGTCGTCGTTTGATAAAGACCAGTGCCTTCTTGTTTGCCAGAGTTAAAATCAGGATTGAACGGCATGCCAATTTCCATGCAGCCTTGCACATAGGCAAGGGACACTTTGTTGGGCGCGCCGTTGTCTGAAACTGCCAGCGGCCCATCAATGCCATGATCAGCGCCGCCCAATCTGCTGTTAGCCTCAGACTTCACAAAATAAGGTTGAAGGTCTTTGGCACTCCAACCCTTGCAGCCCAATTCATCGGCCCATCCATCATAATCTTCTGGGCAACCCCTTGTATAAATCTCGGCATTGATCGAAGAACCGCCGCCCAAAACGCGGGCCTGTGGATAAACCGTTTCGCGGTTATTGGCGTGTTTTAACGGTGCTGTTTTATAGCCCCAGGTTAAGGGGCCATCTGTCATCTTAAAAAAACCAACAGGCATGTGAATATAGGGATCGGTGTCCCTCGGGCCAGATTCCAAAAGCAAGACTTTCGCATCTGGCATTTCAGACAGACGGGCTGCCAAAACGCAGCCAGCCGAACCCCCACCGATAATTATGTAGTCATACATGCTTGCGCAACCTTCTCAATTGCCCTAATCATAAATAACTATTTGGTTATTTCAAGAGATATTGAGCGTGGCCGTTGAAAAGCAAATTCGAGACCCAGAACAGACCAAACTGCGCATCTTGGCGGCGGCAAAGGTAGAGTTTGCCCAAAAAGGATTGGGCGGTGCGCGCGTTGATGTGATTGCCACACGTGCAAAAGTTCAAAAACGTATGATGTATCATTATTTTGGCAACAAGGAAGCATTGTTCGCACGCGTTATTGAAGCGGTCTATTCCGATTTTCGTGATGCTGAAGCAGCGCTTGAAATTGAAAAACAGGAACCCATTGCCGCACTTCAAAAACTGGTGGCATTCACGTGGCAATATTATCTCGACAATCCTGAATTGATAACATTGGTCAATTCTGAAAATCTTCACAAAGCCAAGCATATTAAAAATTCACAGGCGCTGCAAAAGCTTAATCGCAGATTTGTGGAACGTATGCGGGCTTTGCTCGAGCGAGGTGCAGCGGCGGGCATTTTTCGAGATGGTCTTGATCCTGTGCAAGTGCTCATCACGTTATCGGGTGGTGGATTTCATTATCTCACAAATCATCACACGGGCGAAATTGTCTATGGC
>JAYWFC010000081.1:0-4804 GCA_043778995.1 Aestuariivirga sp. | reverse complement strand
GCGAAGCTTGTGGCAACACAAGCTCCAGATGAATGGCCATCCACCACGGGAAACCGTGTGGACAGAACCCGGCTTATAGGCCGACTGGTATTTTCTCTTGGTCCACACCCCTCAAAGTGTTGAAACGAATCGCATTTGAAACGATTTGTTAACAAACGGCGAGGCATTGTCAGGCTTGGTTAACCAACTGTTATTTACGATTGCCCAATGCCCAAAACCAAGCCACCAACGCTGCGCCATATTCCGGTGATGCTGCCCGAAGTTCTGTCTGCTTTGCAGCCGGAAAAGGGTGGCATTTTTATTGATGGTACATTCGGCGCGGGCGGTTATTCCCGCGCAATTTTGCAAACTATTGGCGCACAGGTTGTAGCGATTGATCGTGATCCTTCTGCCATTTCTGCCGGGCAATCACTTGTGACGGAAAGCGGTGGGCGCTTGCGTTTGGTTGAAGGCACCTTTGGTTCCATGCGCCAAATTGCGGCAGAGCTTGGCATTGAAAAAGTGCAAGGCGTGGTTTTAGACATTGGCGTTTCATCGATGCAGATTGATGAAGCAGAACGCGGCTTTTCATTCAAGCGCGAAGGCCCTTTGGATATGCGCATGGCCCAAGAGGGGCCATCGGCCAAAGATTATGTGAACACGTTGCCCGCTGATGATTTGGCGCGGATTATTTTTATTTTGGGCGAAGAGCCACGTTCACGCGCCATTGCCAAAGCCATCGTGAAAGCGCGCGGCGATGCACCCCTTTTAACAACGCTGGATTTGGTCAACGCCATTGAGCAAGCAACAGGCCCACAGCGGGCACAAGACAGAACACATCCGGCCACGCGCACATTTCAGGCTTTACGCATTTATGTGAACGCTGAGCTTAATGAATTGGGCGAGGCATTGAGTGCTGCTGAAGAGCTTTTAGAAGAAGGCGGGCGCTTGGTTGTGGTGACGTTTCATTCGTTGGAAGACCGGATCGTAAAGCGGTTTTTTACAGCGCGCGGCGGCAACGTTCCTTTGGCTTCGCGCCATGCCCCAGTCGTAACGACCCAAGCAAAAGGCAGCTTTCATTTGCCACAAAAGGGCCGTGTGGAAGCCAGCGACGTTGAGCGGTTAGACAACCCACGCGCACGTTCAGCCAAGTTGCGCTTTGGCATTCGCACATCTGCGCCCGCTTTTAAAATGGATTTCAAATCAATTGCCGTGCCACGATTGGAGAGGCACTGAACATGTTTAAATTTATCAATGCAGTGTTGGTTATTACGGTTTTGGTGGCAGCGTTTTTTCTTTATTCGCTGGAACACACAACGCGCGGGTTGGAACGGCAGATTGCCAAAAACCAACGCATCATTGTTGAAGAGCGTGAGAAGATAAAACTGCTCAATGCCGAATGGGCAAGCCTGACACGGCCTGATCGCATTCAAAAAATGGCAGAAGAACAGCTGAAATTTAAAACCGTAACCGCCAGCCAATTTGTGCCTTTGGCCGATGTGGGGGCAAAGGTGCCAGCCACGCCACCGGTTAAACTTGAAGCACAAAATGCTGATCCGATTGGCGCAATTTTGGAGAAAATGCAGTGAGCAACGTGGGCGAAGATTTTCAAACGCCGCAGTTGCAGCGCAGGCTTAAAGGGCAAAATCGCATCAGGCTTTTGGGCATTGGCTTTACAGCTTTTTTTGCAGCCATTTCTTTGCAGCTTGGGCAGCTTACACTTTTGCATCACAACGCTGGCGTGAATGGGGAACTTGCCGCCCACGAGCCTCGTTCGCCACGACCTGATATTGTTGATCGCAATGGCGTGGTGATGGCAACCGACATTTCGGTTTATTCGCTGTTTGCTGATCCACGCAAAATTATTGACGTGGATGAAGCTGTCGAACTTCTCACCGCCACTATTCCTGATCTTGATGCAAAATCTTTGCGCGATAAATTAAAACAGCCGGGCCGCGCTTTCGTGTGGCTAAAGCGGCAAGTGAACCCAGAACTGCGCGACTCCATTTACAATTTGGGCATTCCCGGCGTTGGCTTTGTGGATGAACGCAAACGGGTTTATCCTTTAGGCCGTTTGGCCGCGCACACTGTTGGCTATGTTGATGTGGACAGCAAAGGCATTGCTGGTATTGAAAATTATCTCGACGGGCAGGGGACGATCTACACTGCATCTTTGAATCAACCTGAAACCCACACAACGGCACCGGCCCAACTTGCCATGGATATGAATGTGCAACAGGCGGTGACAGACGAGGTTTCCAAAGCTGTTATTAAGTTCAAAGCTAAGGCTGGCGGCGGTATTATTTTGGATGTGGAAACGGGTGAGATCGTGGCCCTTGCATCGCTGCCTGACTATAACCCCAATGCCGAAGACAAGCACCTCACATCAGACCAACAGAACAAATTGACCAGCGGCGTTTATGAATTGGGCTCGGTTATTAAGGCTGTGACTTTTGCCATGGCCTTTGATTATGGCACGGCCAATTTGCAATCAACCTATGACACACGCCAAGCCTTGGTGATCGGCAAAGCGAAAATTCATGATTTTCACGCCGAACATAAAGTTCAAACCGTTGCTGAAGTTTTCACCAACTCTTCCAACATTGGCACGGCCAAAATGGCCCTGCAGGTCGGCATTGAAAACCATATGGAATTTTTGCGCCGCGTTGGGCTTCTGGATAAATTGATCACCGAAGTTCCTGAAAGTGCCAAGCCGTTGTTGCCCCGCCATTGGAGCAAATTAGCGTCAGCCACTGCTGCATTTGGCCATGGTTTTGCCGTACAGCCATTGCAAGGATTGTCTGTGATTGCAGATTTCATCAATGGCGGCATGTCTGTTCCGCCCACGTTTTTAAAGCGCACGCCTGAAGAGGCAGCTGCCCTTTCGCACCGTATTGTGAAGCCTGAAACATCTGAAAAAATGCGTTATTTGTTCAGGCTTAACGTGTTGGAAGGAACGGGTTCAAAGGCCGATGTGATTGGATATCGCGTGGGCGGGAAAACCGGCACGGCGGAAAAAGTTATTCATGGCCATTATTCCAAAGACAAAAGCTTGGCCACTTTCATTGGGGCTTTCCCGATGGAAAAACCCAAATATGCAATTTTTGTGATGTTGGATGAACCAGTGGCTTTGCCTGAAACTTTTGGTTTTGCCACAGCAGGTTGGAACGCTGTTCCAACGGCTGCAAAGATTATTGAACGGGTGGCACCCATGCTGGGAATTACGCCTGTGTTCACGCCTGAAGATTTGGCCAAGCTTGCCAAACAAGCCAAAGCAGCCGCAGCAAAGAAGGATGGCTAAGGCATGAGCATTATGCTTTCGCGTTTGCTATTGGACGATGCCGCCTTGCCGCCATCAGGCGACGTGTTGATTACTGGCATCACCGCAGACAGCCGCGAAGTAAAGCCCGGTTTTTTATTTGCAGCTTTGCCCGGCGTTAAGGTTGATGGCGCTGCATTTATTGCACAGGCCAAAAAAGCCGGGGCTGCCACCGTGTTATGTGGCAAGGGCATTTCGGGTGATGTGATCAGCGTTGAAAATCCGCGCCGTATTTTGGCGCTTGCTGCTGCGCGCTTTTATGAAAATCAGCCTGATACGATTGTTGCTGTCACCGGCACCAATGGCAAAACCTCTGTTGCAGTTTTTGTGCGCCAGATTTGGGCGGCCATGGGTTTTCGCGCCGCAAGCCTTGGCACCATTGGGGTGGTGGGGCCCGATGGTTCAGAATATCTTGCACACACAACGCCAGACCCGGTGCAATTGGCACAGCTTGTGGCTAAGATGAGCGATGATCACATCGAACACTTGGCCATCGAAGCTTCAAGCCACGGATTAGAGCAACATCGGTTGGATGGATTGCGGCTGACGGCAGGTGCTTTCACCAACATCACGCGCGACCATTTGGATTATCATCTTACGTTTGAGAATTATTTTGCCGCCAAAATGCGCTTGTTTGATCAGTTGTTGCCTGCTGGTTCTGCGGCGGTGATCAATTTGGATTCACCCCAAGGTGCTGATGTTTTACGCCATGCTGAAAAAGCAGGATTGAAGCCCTTTACGGTTGGCAGGAACGGCGATGATCTGAAATTGCTCAGCGCCAAGCAAGATGGGTTAGAACAACATTTAAAATTGCAAACCGCGTTTGGAATTTTTGATGTGGCCTTGCCGCTGGTGGGAGATTTTCAAGTCTCTAACGCTCTGGTGGCCGCTGGTTTGGTGATTGCAGCGGGCGGCGAAACCACAATGGTTTTGCATGCCTTGGAGTCGCTGAAAGGCGCTAAGGGAAGACTTGAACTTGTAGGTGTAAGCCTTCCTGGTGGCAGTGTATTTGTAGATTATGCACACACGCCAGATGCTTTGGAAAATGTGTTGCAAACTTTGCGCGCTTCTACCTCTGGACAACTCATCGTGGCCTTTGGCTGTGGTGGCGACCGTGATAAAGGCAAGCGCCCATTGATGGGGGCTATTGCCGCCAAATTGGCAGACCATGTGATTGTGACAGATGATAACCCACGCAGCGAAGTTGCCGCGCACATTCGAAAAGATGTTTTGGTTGGCGCTGTGGGTGCAAGTGAAATAGGAGATCGAGCACAAGCGATTGCCACAGGAATTCAAATGATGAAACAGGGAGATGTTTTTCTCATCGCAGGCAAGGGCCATGAAGAGGGACAAATTGTGGGTGCAACTGTATTGCCATTCACCGACCATGATGCCGTGAAGGCGGCTTTGCGGGGCGAGGTGTATCATGGCTGATCGTGCATTGTGGACAACGCAAGAATTGATTGCTGCAACAGGTGGCACACTTCATGGCACGATTACCAAACC
>JAYWFC010000080.1:0-12673 GCA_043778995.1 Aestuariivirga sp. | reverse complement strand
GTGCGCGTGTTGCAATGGCGCAACCGCGATTTGGACTTCAGAACATTGGATGGCTTGCGCAAAAGCCTTGGCTATCTGCCAAAGCTTGAAGGGTTAACCCGCGCCCAGAATGCCCCCGATATAACAGCACTTGAAGCCATTTGTCGCGATGATGCGGTTTATCGTTTAATCACCAAACCTTCACAAGTGTTGCGCGCGTGGGAGGCCTGCCAAATTCCAGATTATCGCAATATATCGCCAGCCGAACATGCCCACCTTGTGTCGCGCATCATCACATTTCTCCATTCCGGCAATGGCTTTGTTTCGGAAGATTGGTTTGCCAAACAATTGCGCCTTTCCGAAAATCTGGAAGGTGGGATTGACGCTTTATCGGCCCGTATTTCACATGTGAGATCATGGACATTCATTGCCAATCGTTCAGATTGGCTTGAAGCGCCGGCCTATTGGCAGGCGCGAACAAAAGAAATTGAAGATCGGCTATCAGATGTCTTGCATGAACGCTTAACTCAGCGTTTTATAGACAGGCGAACCAGTGTATTGATGCAGCGTTTGGCGAAGAAGGAAGGCCTAATGACAAATATTGAAGCGGGCGGCGAAGTTCACGTTGAAGGCGAATTCGTCGGCCGCATCCAGGGTTTGAATTTCACACCCGATGCTGCAACTGATGCAACCCAATTGCAGGCCTTGAAAACCGCCAGCGTGGCCGCTGTGACAGTTGAAATTCTCGCCCGCGCCAAAACCTTGGCGATGACGGCTGATACCGAATTGAAACTTTCGCGCAATGGCGACATTGTCTGGTCTGGCAACACCATCGGCCGTGTTGTATCGGGCGATCATCCGTTGCGCCCCAAGGCCGAAGTGATTGCCGATGAGGTTTTGCAAGGCATTCACCGCGAAGAAGTGCGTGAACGCCTGCAAAAATTCGTGGGCCGCCATTTGCAAAGCGTTTTGGAACCCCTGTTCAAGCTGGAAGAGGCTGAAGGTTTTGAAGCCCAGGCCCGTGGCATGGGCTTTCGCTTGGTCGAAGCCTTTGGTGTTTTGCCACGCGAAACCGTGGTTGAAGAGGTAAAATCCCTTACCCAAGATGATCGCGCAAAATTGCGCAGCCTTGGCGCACGCTTTGGCGCTTTTCATGTGTTTTTGCCCGCTTTGCTAAAACCAGCGGCAACAGATTTGCGCATTTTACTGTGGTGGTTGCAAAACCATAAGGGTGAAACTCCAATTCCAACGCCACCTCCAAACGGCTTAACATCAACTTTGGCAGACACAAATTTGCCGGAAGGATTTTATCGCATTTGTGGTTATCGCGTATGCGGCAAGCGCGCCGTGCGTGTGGATATGCTGGAACGTTTATCCGACTTAATCCGCGACAGGGTTTTTTGGAAACCGCGCATTGCAGAAGAAGCCAGGCCTGCCGGTTCTGTGGAAGGCGGCGGCTTTACCATTGTATCAGATATGATGTCTTTGGTTGGCTGTTCTGGCGAAGAATTCCAAGAAATTCTGGTAAATTTGGGTTTCCGTGCTCAGAAAAAGCAAATTGCCAAACCCGTTGCTATTATCCCACCCCTTGAAACTGCTGCGCCAAATGCTAAGGTTGTGGCGGAAGTGTCCGAACCAGTTTCTACAGAAACAGTTCCCACCGAAGCTGCCCCCACTGAAACTTCAGCGCCGTCCGTACCCGCAATGATGGAAATCAACGTTTGGTGGCCCAAAGACACAGGCCCCTTCCGCAAAGCGCCTGAACGCCCCGCCAAGCCACCGCAAGATAATCGCGATGCCAAACCCAAATTTGAACGCCCCCGCGGCAAACCCCAAAATAGCCGAGACAGAAAGCCAGCAACCCCAGACAGGCCACCGCCGCGCCCGCCAAAGCCGGAAAAGCCGATGGATCCCCTTTCGCCCTTTGCCAAACTGGCCGCGCTGAAGGCCCAAATGCAGGGGAATTGATCTGGCCCAACGCCTTGATAAGTGGCTCGTTTATGCGCGATTTGTGAAACACAGATCATTGGCCACGGCCCTGATTGAAGGCGGGCATGTGCGCCTAAATCGTATTAAAGTCACTAAAATCGGCCACGCCCTAAAAGAAGGCGACGTTTTAACCTTGGTGTTGCATGGCTCTATTCGCGTCATCAAAGTGATAGGCGCTGCTGAAAAGCGCGGGCCTGCCTCTGCGGCAATGGCGCTTTATGAAGAGTTGACGCCAGAACAGAAAATCAGTGCATAAAGGCAAAAGCGCTGCTATCAAAACCACAAAATATTCAACTGTTGGAACATCATGACTTATATCGTCACCGAAAACTGCATCAAATGTAAATTTATGGATTGCGTGGAAGTTTGCCCCGTAGATTGCTTCTATGAAGGCGAAAACATGCTGGTGATCCATCCTGATGAATGTATCGACTGCGGCGTGTGTGAACCAGAATGCCCCGCTGACGCGATAAAACCAGACACTGAGCCCGGCTTGGAAAAGTGGCTGAAGATTAACACTGAATATGCGCCCAAATGGCCAAATATCACGATTAAGCGGGATGCACCGAGCGACGCCAAAGAATTTGATGGCAAGCCCGGAAAGTTTGAAGCCCACTTTTCTGAAAATCCTGGCGAAGGCGACTGAATTCTGCAACCGCGTTAACCATAATTCACCGTTCTGAACAGAAATCGACAGTGTACGGACGAGTTCGCCTTTAAATATCCTTAAAATTGTGCTACATGGGTTTTTATGTAGATTTCAACCAGTTTGATGAATCCGGGCCTTCACTTGCTCGGATTTTTTAACGCCCGAGCAAACCGGGGTTATCAGACCAAGCACAGGCGGTAAATATCAATGCCAAATTCAAAATCAAAAAAAGCTCCAGCAAAAGCGGCAGTTAAGAAAATTAAGTTAAAGGTAAAGCCAGTGGCAAAAGCCAAAACTGTGGCAAAGCCTGTTGCAAAAGCTGCCAAACCAGCACCAAAAGCCGCCGCAAAGCCTGCAGCCAAAGTTGCTGCAAAGCCGGTGGCCAAGCCCATTATGGCCAAAGTTGCACCAGCCCCTGCCCCTGTTAAGGCAGCAAGCCCAGCACCTGCACCAAAAGCAGCAGCGCCTGCGGCAGCTGCACCCAAGAAGATTATTTTTAAAATTGGCGAATTGGTGGTCTATCCAGCCCATGGCGTTGGCAAAATTACCAATGTGGAAGAGCAAGAAATTGCCGGTGTGAAGCTTGAACTTTACATCGTAGACTTTGAAAAAGAAAAGCTGCGCTTGAAAGTTCCAACCAACCGCGCTGAACAAAAAGGCATGCGCCATTTGGCTGATCGTTCGTTGATCGAACAGGCCATGAAAGTTATTCGCGGCCGCGCTCGCATCAAGCGCACCATGTGGTCAAGGCGTGCCCAAGAATATGATGCAAAGATCAATTCGGGAGATTTGATATCGGTTGCTGAAGTTGTGCGTGATCTTTATCGCTCTGACCGTCAACCCGAGCAAAGCTATTCTGAACGCCAGTTGTTCGAACAAGCTTTGGCGCGCTTTGCCCGCGAACTTGCAGCTGTTCGTAAGGTTGATGAAGATCAATGCATCCGTGAACTTGAAGAATATCTGGCTCGCAACGCAAAACGTGGCGCAGCAACCGGTGAAAAAGCCGAAGATGATTCCGCTGAAGAAGCGGCGTAAGGCTCTCTGAGTATTTTAAATTTGCGGTGGTCCAATCATTTGGGCCACCGTATTTATTTATGATGGCCTATATTTCAATCACCGGTTTGCGCGTTAAAAACATTTTTCATGCGCCCCGCTTTTGGTGGCATGCACTCAGATCCATGGCGCAAGCAAAAACTGCTCCCGGCAACATCAGCGTGGACACGCGAACCATCAATGGCGTGCATCATACAATGTAGGTTTGGCAATGCCGTGATGCCATGCGCACCTATCTGACCAAGGGTGCCCACCTTGCCGCTATGAAAAGTTTTAGAGCAATTGGCAGCGGCAAAATTTTAGGCTTTGAAGCAAATGAAGCCCCGCCCTGGAGCGAGGTTCACGACCTGTGGATAAAAGAAAGACGGGAAGTTTAATCAGTTTTCAAGATAATCCATGCTGCGCGCGACGTCGCGTGCAATCTGTTTGGATTTATGGACAGCCGAAGAAAACGGCTCAAACGAGATATAGCCCTTATAGCCATCTGCCATAAGCGCCTTCACTTGGGCCTTGTTGTCGATCATGTCATCGCCATCCACCAAAACGCGCTGTGCATCGCGCATCGTAGCAGCGGTGTGTTTTTTATCCGTCACGCCTGAAACATGGATCAAGCCCGTGCGAGGGCCAAACACTTGTTTTTCCCCCGTCACAAAATGATGAAATGTGTCATGCGTCACTTTAAAACGCTTGGATTGTTTCACCGCGTCAATGGCTGCAATAGCTTCAGCCTTCAAGCGCAACGAACATTCCACAAAGCCCAAAGGCTCCACACAGCCAATCAACCCATGGTGCAACAAAATTGGCGCAAGGCCAGAAAGTGAATCACATAAACCATCCATGCGCTCTTCCTGCGAAGGCTTAAATTTTTTATCATTTGTAGGAACCAGCACCAGGGCCTTTGCACCTGCAAGAGCCGCATATTCCGCCAGCCTTGCTGCCTCAATGGCTTTAGCCCCATTCCATTGGTTAAAGCGTTGCAGTGCATTCACATTCAAAATGGTAATACCTTTATCTTTGGCCAATTTGCCAATCATCTTGGCATTTTTGTTGCCCATCAAAGATGTTTCAATATCATTGCGAATTTCCACCGCATTGATCCCAAGCGATAAGGCCAAATCAAAAAAAGCGGCATATCCAAGTTTGGGCGCAACCATATGGTTGAGTGAAAACTGCATGTGGGGATTCTCCTGTGGCAGCGAGCGTTAGCAGCATCCCGTCAACAAGATAAGCGGGTGCAAGAAAGTTCAATCAGAAACTATCAGCAAAACTGTTTGCACATCGGAACTTAACGTCGCAATCTGCGTTGGGTTGTAAGCAGCAGTTCGTTCTACACGGTTCAAACAAGTTCAAGAGGAACATCATGGTAAGTTTTTCGAGTTCAAAACAAAAGGCCTTCACTCTCAGCGCTTCACTTTTCGCGGCGGCTATGGTGTTGGGCTTAGCTGGCGAAATTGGAACTGTTTCTGCTGAAGAAGCCGGACAAGGCACGCTTTACCACCATCGCCATCACCGCCATCATAAGATCTATCCAAGGATCTATCCCCATTATGGCTATTATGGTTTTGATTTTGGCGTGGACGATTACGGCAGACGTTATGACAGCCGACATTATTACGATCACGACAATTACAATTATGGCCAACCCTGCGTGGTAGGCCCAATGGGTTCAAGCCACCCTGTATGTTGAGAAAATCGGCAGGCAGGCGGACGCTAAGCCCCCGCCTGCTTCCTCATATCATTCTTATCAATCCCCGCCACTTCCACTGGCTTTTTCATGGCGTCTCGGCGGAATGGGTCGCCCAGCTCTTGGTTCAACATGGCTTCAATTAAGGTTGTTTTGCCATGTTTCATCTGGTCTTCGATCGCTTTGTGAAGGGCTGCTGTCAGCTCTTCCATCGTGCGGGCTATAATGCCTTCAAGCCCGCAGGCCTTGGCAATGCCAGCATAAGACACTTGTTCATCCAATTCTGTGCCCACAAAATTATCAGCATACCAAAGGGTTGAGTTGCGCTTTTCAGCGCCCCATTGATAATTGCGAAAAACAATTTGCGTAATGGCAGGCCATTCCTTGCGGCCAATGGCTGTGAGTTCAGTCACAGCAATACCAAAAGCGCCATCGCCCGAAAAACCAACAACGGGCACATCTGGGCAAGCAATCTTCGCACCAACAACGGATGGCAGGCCATAGCCACAGGGGCCAAACAGACCCGGCGCCAAATATTTGCGGCCCTCGTCAAACGAAGGATAGGCGTTGCCAATGGCGCAGTTGTTGCCAATGTCTGATGAAATGATCGCCTCCCGCGGAAGGGCTGCTTGAATGGCGCGCCACGCCATGCGCGGGCTCATCCATTTTGGTTTGGCCGCGCGGGCGCGCTCATTCCATGTGGTGCCGGGATCATCATTCTCATGGTCCATGGACGATAATTGTTGGGCCCAACGCGATTTTGTGGTGGCAATGAGATCGCGCCTGGCTTGGCGATTGTGCTCACCTGCCGATGGCGCAAGCTTTGCCAGAATTGACGTGGCCACTTTTTTGGCATCCCCCACAATGCCCACAGCCACTTTTTTCGTAAGACCGATACGTGCAGGGTTAATATCCACTTGAATAATCTGGGCAGACTTGGGCCAATAATCCAAACCATAACCCGGCAATGTGGAAAACGGGTTAAGCCTTGTGCCCAAACACAAAACCACATCGGCCTGTTGGATAAGCTCCATTGCGGCCTTTGATCCATTATAGCCAAGTGGCCCCGCAAACAGCGGATGGGTTCCCGGAAACGCATCATTGTGCTGGTAGCCCACACACACCGGCGCATCCAGCTTTTCAGCCAGCGCTTTGGAAGCCGCAATGGCTCCGCCCAAAACCACACCGGCACCATTTAAAATAACCGGAAATTTGGCGTCGGACAAAAGCTTAGCCGCAGCGGCAATGGCATCTTCGCCACCAGCGGGGCGTTCAAATTCCACAATGGCTGGCAAATCAACATCAATCACATGGGTAAAATAATCGCGCGGCATATTAATTTGCGCTGGTGCCGAATGGCGCTTGGCATTCATAATCACGCGGTTCAAAACTTCTGCCACGCGTGAAGGGTCTCGCACCTCTTCTTGATAACACACCATGTCTTTAAACAGCGCCATCTGTTCCACTTCTTGGAATCCGCCTTGGCCGATAGTCTTGTTGGCCGCTTGCGGTGTGACCAACAACAACGGCGTGTGGTTCCAATAGGCAGTTTTCACAGGCGTTACAAAGTTGGTAATACCCGGGCCATTCTGCGCAATCATCATGCACATTTTGCCTGAAGCACGCGTGAAGCCATCGGCCATCATGCCGCCAGAGCCTTCATGCGCACAATCCCAAAAATGAATTCCGGCTTTTGGAAAAATATCTGAGATCGGCATGAAGGCCGAACCGATAATACCAAAGGCATGTTCAATGCCGTGCATTTGCAGCACTTTTACAAAGGCTTCTTCAGTGGTCATTTTCATGGGGCAAATCTCCGTTGGTTGTTAATTACAACAGCCACATCATGCCAGCTAGTGCCAGATTGCCTTGAGGTTCAAGTCACCCATTTAAAACACCGCATGTTCACCAAGATCAACACTTGCTTCACCCGCAATCAGTTGAGCGTGAAATTTTTGCAAAGTATCACTTCCAAAAGACGGTGTGGCATCGGCATCATAGCGCTGCGCATCGGCGTTCCAAACCAACATCGATTCCGTGGCATAATAGCGACCAATGCGGGCCAGCTCTGCCTTGTCTTTGAAGCCAAGTTTCGACAGAACAAATATAATGCCATCAAGCAGGGCCACGGGAACTTTGCGAAATTTCGCAGGCCTTCCTAAAATTTGAAACAGCGCTTGGCCCTGTTCCTTTGGCGTCATCGCAGGCCCGGGGCCACCGATCGGCAAAATCGCATTTTGCAATTTTTTTTCATCAAGACAATTTGCAATGAACCGCGCCAAATCAAAATCGCTGATGGGTTTGCATGATGTCAATTGTCCATCGCCAAACACCATGAACGATTTGCCTTTTTGCACCCGCGCAACTTGGCCAGAAAGCGATTTAAAATAAGCTGTGGGCCTCACGATTGAATAGGTAAGCCCAGATGCCACCAACGCTTCCTCAAACGCCAGTTTTGCATGTTGAAACGCCAGCTTGGGCTTTTGAACGCAGATGGCAGAAAGCAAAACGAAGTGCTTCACGCCGTGTTTTTTTGCGGCCTCAAGCACCAGAAGATTTGCGCGGTGATCAATGGCCCAAGCATCTGCCGCAACGCCCGTGCGTGATGCCATGCAAGACACCACCGCATCAAATTTCTCTCCCCGAAACCCATCGCGCTCAATGGATTGCGCATCCGTCACATTGCCTTGGGCACGCCCAAAACAAAACACTTCATGGCCGCGCAAAAGTAGTTCGAGAAGCGTTGCCTTGCCAATTGTGCCCGTTGCCCCAACCATAAATATCCGCATGGGTAAGTGCTATCATAACTGGGGGGATATGCTCAAGCGATCAACGCCCATAGCATTTGCAATCAGCTCCATATCAGTTTGCGGAATTTCAAACAGCCCAAAGCGAAATTGATAGCCCCAACTGTTTTTGCCCGCAGTAAAACTTAATTTTTGCAAAAGTGGCTTAATGGGTGCCACCTGCGCATCGCACCATTTTACATCACGTCTGAATGGCATAAAACCTTCACCCATCTCGCCTTGATAAGGTTCACCTGCTTGAATTAAACCGATAGCGGTGAAAGCTTGCAAAGTTTGCTTGCCCCCATATTCTTCAACAGGCGAATAATAAACAATCACATCACTAGCGTGCAGGCGCTTTAAGGGCGCAAGCTTTCCGTGGTTGACTTGCATGAAGCTGCCTGCCCGTCCGCGTGTCACATGATTTGCAGCGGCAACGCCAATCCAGAATTTTTGCGCACGTGTCATGGGGTTGCAAAAACGCGCAGGCGGTGGCCATCAGGGTCAACGGCTGTAAATGTATAACCAAAATCCATCTGTGTGGGCGTCTGAATAATGGGCAAGCCAGCGGCTTTCCATGTTGTGTGCCATGCATCCACTTCTGCATTATCCTGGGCGTGAAAACCCAACTCAGCCGCGCCGCCTGCTGCTTCGGGCTTTGGTTCAACGCCGCCCTTTTCCCAAAGGCCAAGCATTGTGCCGCCGTTTAAGCTGAACATGGCAAACCCGGGCGATGCTTCAAGCGGCCCTTCACCCAAAACTTTTGTATAAAAAGCCGCACTTGCCATAGGATCTTTGACATAGAGTAAAATGCTGTGATGGGGTTGCATGGTGATCTCCGTTATTGTGAATGATAACGGAGTAACACAGCCATACTGTCAGCATGTGTCAGCAGTCTATTTTAAAGTCTCAAACTCTGGCCATTGCAAAATTTCGTTGCCCTTTGCCGTGGTGAAAAGATTATGCGCCATGGCAGCGCCCAAATCTTCCACCTTAATTCCGCGATATTTTTTCAAGCCACCAACCAACGCAAATGAAAGCGTGGGCCATATGGCCAACAACAGCCCTTGCGCAAAACCATAACGATTGTTCTGCGTCAGCAACATGGAAGGTTGAAAACAACTAAAACGTTGAAACGCCAAACCCGCAATCGCCTCTCGCAAAGCCCCTTTGCTTTTCAAATAAAATGATCGGGATGAAGGATCAGCCGCAACAGACCCCAACAATTCGAAGTGCTCAACGCCAGCATCCTTACAAGCCCCAGCAAAATCCAGTACCGCATTAAAATCTACGGCGATAAATTCTTGTGCCGAAACCTTGGTCGGTTGGCCCACACCAAATGTGCAAATCGCTGCCTGATGGCCTTTTAAAAATGCCGCATAACGTTCAGGCTTCATCACATCAACAATATGCTGTTCAATCTTATCATTAGTAACATTCAGCATAGGCCTGCGCACCAAAACTGTAATGCGCGAAACTTGCGGCATGGCTTGCAGCGCCGCAACAACCACAGAACCCACAGCACCCGACGCACCTAAAACAACAACTTCCATTATGAAACACTTCCCCATTGCACGTGGTCAATACGCGTGGCACCCGTGGCCAACATGACCAACCGATCAAGCCCCAGTGCCACACCAGATGCTTCTGGCATCATAGTCAGTGCTTCAAGCAATTCATCGTCTATAGGATAACGCTCGCCATAGATGCGCTGCTTAATTTCCATTTCCTCTTCAAAGCGGCGGCGCTGTTCTTGAGGGTCGGTCAGTTCGCCAAAGCCATTGGCCAATTCAACGCCTGCTGCATAGAGTTCAAAGCGCTCAGCCACTCTGGGGTCATGGGCACAGGCCCGCGCCAACGCTGCCTCACAAGATGGGTATTCATAAAATACGGTGATGCGCCCATTGCCCAAATGCGGTTCAACTTTTTCAACCAAAATGCGGCTGAAAATATCTGTCCAGCTTTCATCATCTTGAAATGCAACAGGGCACTGGGCGGCAAGCGCTCTCACATCAGGCCGATTTCCATCCAACGTTGAAAGCAAATCAACGCCTGCATATTTTTGAAATCCTTCAGCCACCGTCAGCATTTCAACCTTGGCCAATGGATCGCAGGCAACGCCCTTCCAATTGAACGTTGCGTCGCCTGCCGCAAGCCGCACGATTGCCACTGTATCTTCAATAATCTGACTATAAGGCTCAGCAGCGCGATACCATTCCAACATGGTAAATTCTGGCGCATGGGTTGGCGTTCTTTCACGGTTGCGAAACACGTGGCCCAAATTGAAAATTCGTTTTTCACCAGCCGCTAAAAGTTTCTTGCAGGCAAATTCAGGAGATGTGTGCAGATAACGCACTGATGATGATCCATCATTGTGAATAAGCTTGGTTTCAAAGCCGTGCAAATGGGCCTCATTGCCCGGCGAAATTTGTAAGGCAGGCGTATCCACCTCCAGAAAGTCGCGGGCCGCAAACCAGCCGCGTATCTCGGCCATGATTTTGTTGCGGGCTAACAAAAATCCGCGCCTGTCTTGATGGCGCGAAGGATGAAACCATGGCAAGTCTTTAGGAAGGTCTGAGGGGTTGGCTTTATACATAGGCCCTGCTATAGGCCCGCCAACACTCAATTCAATCCCCTCAATTCTAGGAAATCACCTGTGGTAAAAGTTATCGCTTCCGGCGTGCGCAAAGGCAACGTTATCGAACATGAAGATGGCAAGCTTTATGTGGTTCTGAAAGCAGAATCCATGCACCCCGGCAAAGGCACCCCCACCACAACGATTGATATGCGCCGCATTTCAGATGGTGTTAAAACCGTGGTGCGTTACAAAACCACCGATGCGATGGAACGCGCCTTTGTTGAAACCATCATGCACACCTATTTATATAAAGATGGTGATAGCTATGTGTTTATGAACCCTGAAACATTCGATCAGGTGCCATTAACAACTGACATGGTGGGCGACCTTGCACCCTTCCTGCAAGAAGGCATGGAATGCCAAATTGCCATGTTCAACGACGGCCCAATTTCGATTGAAATTCCACCGCGCATCACCCTTGAAATTACTGAGACTGAGCCGGCTATTAAAAACCAAACGGCATCTTCATCATTCAAGCCCGCCATGCTTTCCAATGGCGTGCGCACCATGGTGCCGCCCCATATCAATGTGGGCACCCGCATTGTTGTGGATACGAATGACGCAAGCTACGTGGAACGCGCCAAAGATTAAGCGACAAGCTTCACCCCGCCTTAATCCTGTGCTATTTGCACTCTCACGTCTTGGTAGCTCAGCAGGATAGAGCACCGGTTTCCTAAACCGGGGGTCAGGGGTTCGAATCCCTTCCAGGACGCCATACCTCAATTCGCAGCTATTCACCCTTGACCGTCACTGACTGCGAAATCCAATTGAAACCCAATAAATAGCGCTTTTCGTGTTCATCATTGGTCATGGACGTTCGCCGCAAGCCGTGCTAAAATTGGGGTTATAATTGGGTGACCGGGGCTTTCGAACAATGGGAAAGATCAAAGGACAAAAGCACACCGCGTTGCGCCTCACGGCATTGCAGGTGCAGGCCCTTGTTGGCGGGAAAGAGCGCAAGCCGGGAAAGTTTGCCGACGGCAAGGGCCTTTACCTTGTGATTGCCAAGACAGGTTCCGCAAGCTGGATATTCAGATACACCTATGGTGGGCACCAAAAGGAATTGAGTTTTGGGCCTGTAAGTGAATTGACGCTCAAGGAAGCGAGAGAGAATCTAGAACTGGCAACGCGCCACTTGGCTGTCAATCGTGACCCTTGGTCTTTTATGAATGCCGCAGCTCGAAGGCAGCAAGAGCAGATCAAGGCAGGCGTTCCAACATTTCTTGAAGCCGCCAAGAGATACGTTGCAGATGCCTCACCTAGCTTCAAGAGCAAAAAAACGCGACAAGCTTGGGACCGGGCTATGCTGCACTATGCCAAACCGCTTCACGGCAAGCCTATGAATGCAATAACCTCAGATGACATTGCGGACGTGTTGAAGCCAATCTGGCGCACGAAACTGGAAACCGCTCGCAAGTTGCGCTGGCGTCTCGAAGCCGTGTTTGCAGAGGCAATCCCCAAAGGGTTCAGAAACACCACCCCAAGCGGTGAAATCATCCAAACGAGGAACCCGGCTGAATGGGATAACAACCTAGCGGCAATGGCGGCTTTCAAGAAGTCCGCAACTAAACGCCTGAGCAAAGTCCGACACCACCCTTCCTTGCCATATCAAGAATTGCCTGCGTTCTATTCTGAGCTTCATGAACGACCTAGCGATGCCGCCCTGGCCTTGCGGCTTGTGATATTAACCGCGTGTCGAACCTCAGAAGCGTTAGGCGCGCGGTGGTCAGAAATCGACCTGGGCAAATCCTTGTGGACCATTCCAGCGTCTAGGATGAAAGCAGAGCGAGAACATATTATTCCATTGAGCAGAGCGGCCAAAGACCTGCTCGATGCAATACCTCGCATGGAAGGCCACCCGTTTATTTTTGCAGGCAAAGACCGCAGCCACCACC
>JAYWFC010000079.1:0-12725 GCA_043778995.1 Aestuariivirga sp. | reverse complement strand
CGACGCTCTCCGCCAGAGAGCGCCACAGACGGCGAATGCCGGATATGGGCGATTGAGAACTCATCATACAACTCACGCAACTTACTGTTTCTTTTGGTCTTATCGCTTTCGTGAAGCTCTAAAACCGCTAGTAGATTTTCTTCCACAGTGAGCCCGCGAAACACCGAGCTCTCTTGCGGAAGATAGCCAATTCCCAAACGCGCCCGTTGATACATGGGCAGGCCGGTTATATCAGAACCATCCAGACTGATCGTTCCCTTGTCTGCCGCAATAAGCCCTGTGATCATTGAAAACAGAGTTGTCTTGCCAGCACCATTGGGCCCAAGCAGGCCTACAGATTCTCCGCGCCGAACAACAAGAGAAACATCTCTCACCACAGGCCTTTGCTTATAGCTTTTGAAAAGCTGCGAAGCGACCAGACCCTCAGAGATCATTGTTTCGACTTGCCCTTGTGGTGCGTGGCCGAGGCCGCGCGGTGCCATTGGGGCAGGATGGAAAAAACGATCTTGGTTCAACGGTGCCATTCAAGTCTCATTTGATTAAAATTCGATGAAATCAGTTAAGCATAAAGTGCTGATGATCTCATTTTGCTAAAAAAAGTCATCCCGACTTGTGATCGGGATGACAGATTAGAATAGTCTTCGGGTTCAATCTTCCCGCTGGAAACTACCTGCGATCACCAAACAAGCGCAACAGGCTGAGGAACAGGTTGATGAAATCAAGGTAAAGCGACAAGGCACCGCTGATGGCCTTGCGGCCAATGGCTACGGAATCATCGCCTTCATAATAGTTGTTTTTAATTTGCTGTGAGTCATAGGCGGTGAGCCCCGTGAACAACAGCACACTGATGATGGACAGAGCAAAGGTCATGGCTGGCGAATGGAAGAATATGTTCACCAGTGAAGCGATGATCAAACCCATCAGGCCCATGAACAAGAAGGAACCAAAACCAGTTAAATCACGCTTGGTTGTATAGCCATAAAGGCTGAGCGAACCAAAGGCTGCCGATGTGATTAAAAACACGCGGGCAATTGATGCACCCGTATAGACCAGGCCCAAGGTTGAAAGGCTCATGCCCACAAGGGCTGCATAAATCCAGAACGTCATTTGGGCCGCAGCAACGCTCATGGTGTTAATGCGCCATGATAGGAACATCACCAGCCCTAAGGGAGCGAATACCAAAAGCCATTTCACTGGGCCTTGGAATACGGCAGCACCAAATGCGGTTAGCGCACCATCTGCGCCAACGGCGGCATGAAAAGTGAAATAAGACGCCAAGGCGGTGATGACCAAGCCTGCGGCCATGTAATTATAGACCTTTAACATATAGGCCCTGAGGCCTTGATCAACCGCTACGCCTGCCTGAGCATTGCTTTGCGGAAATCCACGAATATCAGCCATCGATTACTCCTATGAATGGTTTGGCAGAATATGGGCGTGGGGGGGATGATCGTCAAGGGTGCGGCAATTTATAAAGCGTCCATGGCCGTTGCCAGTTTGATATCCAAATCACTCACGCCGCCACTTGAATGGGTGGTGAGGGTTACTTCAACTTTGTTATAAACGTTAAACCATTCGGGGTGATGGTCCATGCGTTCGGCAATCAAGGCAGCCCTGGTCATAAAACCAAAAGCTTCGACAAAATTTTTAAATTTATAGGCTTTGAAAATGGCTGAACGGCCTTCAACCTTTTCCCAGCCTTTCAAGCTTTTTAATGCTTCATCAAGGTTGATCATGCAGAGGCTGGCCCATAGGCTTCTTCAACCGCATAAGGCCCGCCGCCGCGCGAAGGCTTGGATGAAAATAAAACAAAGCGTTCCACATCAAACTTGCGTGAACGATAAAGCGCATGGAATTCAATAAAATGGCGCAGCGCTCTTGGATCAGCATCGCGCAACCGGGCCAAGGTCACATGAGGAATGAATTTGCGTCCTTCTGGTGCAAGGCCCACCGATTGGCAGATGCGTTCTTGCGCCATTTGCAAGCGACGCAGTTCGGCATTTTCTTCCACCAGGGCAATAATGGCATGGGGCTTGTTGCCGCCAAAAACATCAATGCCTTTCAGCGTAATTAAAAGGTTGCGAACATCAATCTCGCTTAAAGCTTGGGCCACCTCGCGACCCATTTCCTCATCAATATCGCCAATGAAACGCAGCGTGATGTGAAAGCTTTCGCGGCTTATCCAGCGCGCACCGGCAATGCCGCCTTGCATGAAATTCAAATCGAGTGAAACATCTGAGGGAAGTTCTAAGCCCGTAAACAGCCGCATCATGGTTGAAGCCCTCCGTTTCGAATCGCTACTTTATATGAGTGGCGAATTATGGCAACTTGGTAACAAGCGCTTTGACCGCAGGCGCCAATTTGGCAACGATGATTGCCAGCCCCTTGTCATTGGGGTGAATGCCATCGGGCTGGTTCAAATCATGTTGAGCCGCCACACCTTCCAGATAAAACGGATAAAGTGCTGCAACATAATCTGCCGTCAATTTTGGATAAATGGCATCAAATTTTGTTTGATAATCAGCGCCCAGATTAGGCGGCGCTTTCATGCCTAAAATTAAAACGGGCAGATTTTTGGCCTTGGCCTTGTCCATCACCTGGCGCAAGGCTTGGTCTACCTGTTCAGGCGGTAAGCCCCGCAAAGCATCGTTGGCGCCTAGTTCCAGAATGATGGCTTTGACATCATCAGTCAGCGCCCAATCCAGCCTTGCTGCACCTTGGGCCGCGGTATCGCCCGAAACACCGGCATTGATGATTTTAACGTCAACGCCTTCTTTGCTCAAAGCCTGCTGCAAGATATCAGGCATAGCGTGGCCGGGCTCCAGGCCATAGCCAGCCGTTAAACTGTCGCCCAAAGCCAGAATTGTGATCGGTTTTGCGGTGGCTGGCGTAAACATCACCAAGCACCCAAAAAGAAGCATGAAAATAAAGCGCATGATGCCTATATCAACATTGATGATGTTCAAAACAAGATGGATCTGATGACGCCTGCACTTACATTTGAAGATGTTTATCTTTCGCTTAATTCTCACGCAGGCACAGTTGATATTCTGAAGGGGGTTAGCTTTTCTGCCAAGGCTGGCCAAGCCATTGGCATCATCGGGCCATCAGGTTCGGGCAAAACATCTTTGCTGATGGTGGCTTCAGGGCTTGAGGCTGCAACACGCGGCACCGTGGTGGCCGCAGGATTTAATCTTGGTGGAAAATCTGAGGCTGAACTTGCAAAATTCAGGCGCGACACCATCGGCATTATTTTCCAATCGTTTCATTTGATCCCCACCATGACAGCGCTGGAAAATGTTTCCGTGCCATTGGAATTCAAGGGCACCAAAGATGCCGCCGCACGCGCCGCAGAAGGTTTAAAGCGCGTGGGCCTTGGCCACCGCATGGAACATTATCCAAGCCAACTTTCAGGCGGTGAACAACAGCGCGTTGCTATTGCGCGGGCCATGACGGCGGGGGCCAAAATTTTATTGGCCGATGAGCCCACGGGAAATCTTGATCAAGATACTGGTTCTAGCATTATTGATTTATTGTTTGAGCTGAAAGACAAAGACCAAGCCACATTGCTTTTGGTAACCCACGACCGTGCCTTGGCCAAGCGTTGTGACCGCATCATTGAAGTGCGCGATGGCAAAATTTCTGAAAGCAAACCCAAGTGATGTTGTGGTTTAAAATGGCGTGGCGCAATTTGCGCTCGGGCTTTCGCGGCTTTTGGATTTTGCTGTCGTGCCTCACCTTGGGGGTTGCGGCCATTGCCATGATTGGTTCGCTTGCATCTTCGGTTTCACATGGGCTTGAGGAACAGGGCCAAGTGTTGTTGGGCGGCGATCTTGAATTTTTGCTGGTGCAACGCGAGGCAACGCCTGCTGAACTCAGCTATCTAAATTCGCTTGGGCAGATAAGCCACACGGCAACCATGCGCGCCATGGCGCAAAGCGATGGCGCATCAACGTTGGTGGAGCTGAAGGCCACGGATGAGGCTTATCCACTTTATGGCAAGATGAATATCCAACGCCAGACGGGTTTGTTTCTATTGTCTTCCGATGGCTCTTATGGCGTTGCGGTTGATGCTGAACTTCTGGCGCGATTGCATTTGAAAATGGGCGACCATTTGAAATTGGGCACGGGCACTTTCACCATCAAGGGCGTGATTGAGACAGAACCTGATCGTATTTCTGATGGCATTATTTTCGGGCCACGGGTTTTGCTATCGCATGAGGCGATGAAAACCACCGGGCTGGTGCAGCCCGGTTCATTGGTCACTTGGCATTACCGTGTGAAGCTTGTTGGAGATGCTGGTTTGGCCAATGCTAAAAAAATTGAAGACGAAGCCAAATTAAAATTTCCCGATGCGGGCTGGCGCATTCGCACAACGGATAAAGCTGCGCAAGGCACGGATGAATTTGTAAGCCGCCTTTCATATTTTATGACGTTGGTTTCCATCTCGGCCTTGGTGATTGGTGGTGCTGGTATTGCCAATGCGGTGCAAGCCTTTATCAACCGCAGGCGTGAAAGCATTGCCATTTTAAAATGTTTGGGCGTGCAAAATAAAGACGTGATGGCTCTTTCATTGATTGAGATTTTGCTGGTCAGCATTGTGGGCATTGCCATGGCGCTTGTGCTTGGTGCGGCGACACCATTTTTGGTGAAGGAATTATTTGGCACAATTTTGCCCTTGCCTCTTTCAACCACATTTGATCCAAAGCCTTTGATTTTCGCCGCCGTTTTGGGCCTGCTGATTACCACGGCATTTTCACTGTGGCCCTTGGCGCGCATTGCTGAAATTAAAGGGGCAGCATTGTTTCGCGCCACAAGTTTCGAACAGGGTGCATGGCCATCCCGCGGCATTATGATCACAAGCTTTGCCTTGCTGGCCTTAGCTTCTGTGCTGACCATATTCAGTTTTGAAGATATGAAAGTAACAGCGTCATTCTTGGGCGGCTTGGCATTGAGTTTTGTGGTGCTGCTGGTTTTATCATGGGCCATTGTGAAGGCAGCAACTTTGCTGCCCAAACCCAAAACCTTGTTGTTGCGCCAAGCGGTGCAAAGCCTTTATCGGCCGGGATCATCCGCTAAGTCTGTTATCATGGCATTGGGGTTGGGGCTTAGCTTGTTTGTGACTTTGGCTTTGACAGACCAGACCATCTCTCGCGAATTGCGTTCAGGCCTGCCTGATAAGGCGCCCGCGTTTTATTTTATTGATGTGCAGGGCGACCAGTTGGATAAGTTCAAAGCTGTGCTGCAATCTCAAGCCGGTGTTTCTGATATTTCCAATTCACCCATGTTGCGCGGGCGCATTAGCACAGTGAATGGTGTTGCCGCTGAAAAAGTGAAAGTGAAACCCGATGGCGCTTGGGTTTTGAAGGGTGATCGCGGGCTTACATTTGCAGATGACATCCCCAAAGGTTCAACCTTGGTTGAGGGCACATGGTGGGCCAAGGATTATGCTGGCCCCCCCTTGGTGTCGATGACGCAAGATATTGCAGATGGCTTGGGCATGAAGCTTGGCGATAAAATAACCGTCAATGTTTTGGGCCGTGATGTGGAAGCCACATTGGCCAGCACACGCAAAGTAAACTGGAAGGGCCTTGGCATCAACTTTGTGTTGGTGTTCAATCCGGCTGCATTGAAAGCAGCACCCCATAGTGAAATTGTAACCGCCGACATGAAATCGGGCGATGAGGGCCAAGTTCTCAATGCCATTGCCGCACAATTTCCCTCAGTCACTTCGGTGCGTGTCAAAGATGTTTTAAAAACTGTGAGCGATCTTTTAGGCAAGATGCTTTCAGCCGTGCGCGGAGCCAATGCCATTTCGCTTCTGACTGGCGTTTTGGTTTTGGCGGGGGCCTTGGCTGCTGGACTTTCAGCGCGCAGTTATGAAGCCGTGGTGTTGAAAACCTATGGTGCCACGCGGCGGCAATTGTTGTTTTCTTTCATCATTGAATATGGCTTGCTTGGGCTTGTCTCTGCGGTTTTTGGCATTGTGGTGGGTGGCATTGCCTCGTGGTTTTTGGCTAAATATATTTTGGAAATGCCCTTCGTGTTTTCACCACTCACAGCTTTGCTCACAGCCTTGATTGCCATGGTGATCACCATTGGTGCGGGGCTTTTGGTCACAGTGCGTGCACTGTCGGTAAAGCCTTCCTTCTATCTGAGAAATGAGTAAAAGCCCCTCATGGTTGTTTTAAATCGAATCTATACAAGAACCGGCGATGCTGGCGAAACGGCTTTGGGCACAGGCGAGCGGCTTTCAAAAGCCCATATTCGTATTGCGGCCTATGGCACGGTGGATGAAACCAATTCTGTTGTGGGCGTTGCGCGTTTGCATACACAAGACGCTGCCTTGGCCAAGCTTGATGCCATGTTGGCGCGCATTCAAAATGAGTTGTTTGATTTGGGTGCTGATTTATGTGTGCCCGATCGTGGGCAAAAATTAGACTATGAACCTTTGCGCATTTTGCCAAAGCAATATGAACGCATTGAAACTGAGATTGATGAATTGAACGCTGAACTTTTTCCACTGCGTTCCTTCGTGTTGCCCGGTGGCCATGCGGCCGCTGCCCAGCTTCATGTGTGTCGCACGGTGTGCAGGCGGGCCGAACGTTTGGTGGTTGAGCTTAAATCTCAAACGGGCGAACATGTGAGCGAAGGGGCCATTGCCTATATCAACCGGCTATCGGATTTTTTCTTTGTGGCCAGCCGCTGGGTGAATTTTAAAATGGCGGGCGGAGACATTCTCTGGGTGCCTGGCAAAACCCGTTGATCTTTGAAGCCATCCTGGCAGGCTTTGCGCTTGGCGGCGGATTGATCGTTGCCATTGGTGCGCAAAATGCTTTTGTCATCCGCCAAGGGGTTCTCAACACCCATGTGTTTTGGATTTGTCTCTTTTGCTCAATGTCGGATGCAATATTAATCTGGGCTGGAACTTTCGGACTTTCCGGCCTTTTGTTATGGATGCCGCGGGCTTTGGTTTTTATGCGCTGGGGTGGCGTTCTGTTTTTAACGTGGTATGGCATTAAGGCGTTGCGCCGGGCCCTTCGCCCTGAGGCCATTGCCGAAGAATTGCGCAATGCCCCAACCCTGTGGGCGGCCTTGGCCTTGTGTGCAGCCTTCACATGGCTCAACCCCCATGTTTATCTTGATACGGTTGTGTTGGTGGGATCCATCGCCAACAGCAGGCCGCAAGGCCAACAGGCTTCATTTGCGCTGGGTGCGTCGCTTGCCTCTTTCGTTTGGTTTTTTACCATTGGCTATGGCGCAAGATTTTTGCGAGGGCCGCTATCGCAGCCCCGTGTGTGGCGTTTGATTGACTTTGCTATTGCGGCTATCATGTTTTGGCTGGCGCTGATGCTGGTTTTAGGAGGTTGAACTGTTCATACCCCTGCATGATGATACACCGCTGAAAGTTATTCGCTTTCAGTTTGTAACTTTTGCCATCATCGCGCTCAATATTGGGGTGTTTCTGATCACCGGTGCCTTTACAACCGAGGCCTATCAATCTTCCTTGGCTGATGGTTTTGGGCTCGTTCCCTATGAATTTGTTCACGTGTTGGAGGGCCAAAAACATATTGGGCCCATGCCTGAAGTTTTTGCACTTCTCACATCGATGTTTTTGCATGGTGGCTGGGTGCATCTGTTAGGCAATATGATTTTTTTATGGGTGTTTGCCGATAATGTGGAAGATGCCTTTGGCAATGTTGGCTTTATCTTTTTCTATCTGCTGTGCGGCCTGATTGGCGGTTTGACCCATGTCTATATGATGCAACATTCTGGCCAGCCCTTGATTGGCGCATCGGGCGCTGTGTCTGGCGTTCTGGCATCTTATCTGGTGTTATATCCGCGCGCACGGGTTTGGATTTTGTTGTTCATAAGCATTCCTGTGCCGCTGCCCGCCATTTGGGTTTTGGGCGGGTGGTTTGTGCTGCAAATCATCAGTTTGGCAAATTCAGCGCCTGGCCAAGATGTGGCTTGGTGGGCCCATATTGGGGGCTTTTGCACCGGGCTTGCCTTAACGCTTTTGTTGCGCAATTGGCTGTTTAACGCCGCTGGCAGAATTGACTCCAGCGCGCCCCCTGCCTAAACATCGGCCAAGTTTAAGAGGTTGTCCATGAAAGTTATTGTCGCTGTCAAACGTGTCGTTGATTACAACGTAAAAATTCGCGTGAAAGCGGATGGTTCAGGCGTTGAATTGGCCAATGTTAAAATGTCGATGAACCCGTTTGATGAAATTGGTGTGGAAGAAGCCATTCGCCTGAAAGAAAAAGGTGTGGCCACGGAAATTGTGGTTGTGTCCATCGGGCCTGCTCAATCTCAAGAAACCTTACGCACGGCGCTTGCCATGGGGGCAGACCGCGCCATTCTGGTTAAGCATGACGAGGCTGTTGAACCCTTAGGCGTTGCTAAAATTTTAAAAGGCGTAGTTGAAGTCGAAAAGCCCGGTCTGTTCATTTTGGGCAAACAAGCCATTGACGATGATTGCAACCAAACTGGCCAAATGCTTTCAGCCCTGTTGGGCTGGGCCCAAGCCACGGCCTGTTCGAAATTAGAAATTGGTTCAGGTGAAGCTACAATCACGCGCGAGATTGATGGCGGGCTTCAAACATTGAATGTGAAGATGCCTTTGATCATCACCACAGACTTGCGTTTGAACCAACCGCGTTATGCGTCCCTTCCCAACATTATGAAGGCCAAGAAAAAGCCACTGGATGAAAAAACTCCAGCTGATTATGGCGCTGACGTTAAGCCGCGTTTGAAGTTGATTAAAACCGAAGATCCGCCAAAGCGTTTGGCTGGTGTGAAGGTGAAATCTGTGGCTGAACTGGTGTCGAAACTTAAAGAAGCAGGAGCAATTTGATGGCTGTTCTTTTAATTGCTGAGCATGATAATCATTCCATCAAAGACGCAACGCATAAAGCTTTGACGGCAGCAGCCCAAATGGGCGGTGACGTGCATGTGTTGGTTGCGGGCAACAAGGCTGACGCTGCGGCCAAACACGCAGCAAAACTTTCAGGCGTTGCAAAAGTTCTGCATGTTGAAAGCTCGGCCTTAGAGCGCCCACTGGCTGAACCCATAGCTGCAGTGATTGTGGCGCTGGCTGGTTCTTATGATCATATTGTGGCCGCTGCCACAACCAATGGCAAAAACTTCATGCCGCGCGTTGCAGCACTTCTCGATGTGATGCAAATTTCAGATATTTCTGAAGTGAAATCAGCCGATACATTTGTGCGCCTGATTTATGCGGGCAATGCTGTGCAAACTGTGCAATCCACTGACGCTAAAAAAATCATCACCGTGCGCACCGCATCTTTTGCGGCAACGGGTGAAGGCGGCAATGCCGCGATTGAGAAGGTTTCCGGCGCTGCTGATCCGGCGCTTTCAAAATATGTGAGTGAAAATCTCACACAGTCTGATCGGCCAGAGCTGACATCGGCCAAGATTATTGTTTCCGGCGGGCGCGGCATGCAATCTGGTGAGAACTTTAAAATGCTGGAAGCTGTGGCCAAAAAACTTAATGCCGCGGTTGGTGCTTCCCGCGCGGCGGTGGATGCGGGTTATGTGCCCAATGATTACCAAGTGGGGCAAACGGGCAAAGTTGTGGCACCCAATCTTTATATCGCCGTTGGCATTTCAGGCGCCATCCAACATTTGGCCGGGATGAAGGATTCTAAAATCATCGTGGCCATCAACAAGGACGATGAAGCACCCATTTTCCAAGTGGCTGATTATGGCTTGGTGGCCGATTTGTTCACCGCTGTGCCAGAGCTTGAGAAGGCGCTTTAACAGCGTCATTGTGCACCTGCGAAATAGACTTGAAGTGAAAGGCGGAGCGTTCTAGCTTCGCCTTTCTTTTTGAAACGTGGCGAAGGTTCCAGATGAAAATTGCAAAAGTGGGCGTGATTGGTGCGGGCCAAATGGGTTGCGGCATTGCCCAAGTGTGTGCTGCTGCGGGTTATGAAGTTCTCTTGAATGATGCATCGGCTGATCGGATTAAAGCAGGCCAACTTTCCATCGAAGCCAATCTTTCTCGCCGCGTAAAATCGGGCAAGGCCACGGAAGACATGAAGGTGGCAACACTTGCCAAAATTACGGTGGCACCTGATTTGGCGCAATTTGCAGATTGTGATTTGGTGATTGAATCCGCCACCGAAAAAGAAGCAGTAAAGAAACAGATTTTTGAAACCCTGGTGCCGCATCTCAAAGCTGATTGTATTTTGGGCACCAACACATCATCGATCTCCATCACCAGGCTTGCAGCGGCTTCTGGCCGGCCAGATCGCTTCATGGGCATCCATTTCATGAACCCGGCCCCGGTGATGGAATTGGTGGAGTTGATCCGCGGTATTGCCACCAACGAGGCGGTGTTTAAAACCGTCAACGCGTTTGTCACCACGCTTGGCAAAACCACGGCAGTGTCGGAAGATTTTCCGGCCTTCATCGTCAATCGCATTTTGCTGCCCATGATCAATGAAGCGGTTTATGTGTTGTATGAAGGTGTGGGCGGCGTTGATGCCATTGATAAGGCGATGAAGCTTGGCGCACACCACCCCATGGGGCCTTTGGAGCTGGCCGATTTTATTGGCTTGGATACATGCCTTTCCATTATGCAGGTTTTGCATGAAGGCTTAAGTGATTCCAAATATCGGCCATGCCCGTTGCTGGTGAAATATGTTGAAGCCGGTTGGCTTGGCCGCAAAGTGAAACGCGGCTTTTATGATTATTCAGGTGAGACACCAGTTCCGACGCGGTGATGTTATCCCCTTCTCCCTCAAGGGGAGAAGGGAAGGTGCGAACAAAAAAACCCGCGATCATCTCGCGGGTTTTTAAATTCATCTGTATGCGGAATATTACAGCGCTGCCTGAATGCCTTTGAGATAATCCAATGCTTCGTTGGCTTTGCGTTTGGCTTCGTCATCGATGGCAGACGCAACATCGGCTTCGGCTGATGCGATTTGTTCGGCCATTGCGGCTGATGTGAGATCGGCTGATGCAATTGCGGTTTCAGCCAAAACAGTAAGGCCTTGTGGATTTACTTCAGCAAAGCCGCCGCGCACGAAGATTTTCTCGGATGCGCCGCCATCTTTGGCGACAACAACAAAACCCGGACGCAAGGTTGAAAGCAAGGGCGCATGGCCTGCAAATATGCCCATCTCGCCTTCGCTGCCTGGCAGTGTGACCGACGTCACATCACCAGAGAAGAGCAATTTTGCCGGGGAGACGAGTTCAAAATGCAGGGCCATTATGCAGCCTCAGCAGCCATTTTCTTGGCTTTTTCGACGGCTTCTTCAATTGTGCCAACCATATAGAAAGCAGCTTCTGGCAAATGGTCGTAAGCACCATCACACAGGCCTTTGAAGCCCTTGATGGTATCTGCCAAAGGCACCAATTTGCCGGGCGAACCGGTGAACACTTCGGCCACGAAGAATGGCTGGCTCATAAAGCGTTCAATCTTGCGGGCGCGGGCCACGGCAATTTTGTCGTCTTCTGAAAGTTCATCCATGCCTAGAATAGCGATGATGTCCTGCAAGGCCTTATAGCGTTGCAGAACTTGCTGCACGCGGCGCGCCGTTTGATAATGTTCATCACCAATAATGCGGGCGTCCATCATGCGTGAGGTTGAGTCCAATGGATCAACTGCAGGATAAATGCCTTTTTCAGCAATCGAGCGCGACAGCGTTGTGGTTGCGTCCAAATGCGCAAACGATGTGGCAGGGGCCGGATCGGTCAAATCGTCGGCAGGCACGTAAATGGCCTGCACGGAGGTGATTGAGCCCTTTTGCGTTGTGGTAATACGCTCTTGCATGGTGCCCATGTCGGTGGCCAGTGTTGGCTGATAACCCACGGCTGATGGAATGCGGCCCAAGAGAGCTGACACTTCAGAACCCGCTTGCGTGAAGCGGAAAATGTTATCCACGAAGAACAACACGTCTTGGCCTTCATCGCGGAAATGTTCAGCAACTGTAAGGCCTGAGAGCGCAACGCGCGCACGCGCACCTGGAGGCTCATTCATTTGGCCGTATACAAGTGCAGCTTTGGAGCCTTCGCCGCCGCCCTTCTTGTTCACGCCGGATTCAATCATTTCATGATACAAATCGTTGCCTTCACGGGTGCGTTCACCCACACCGGCGAATACGGAATAACCACCGTGGGCCTTGGCCACGTTGTTGATGAGTTCCATGATCAAAACGGTTTTGCCAACGCCAGCGCCGCCGAACAGGCCAATCTTGCCGCCCTTGGCATAAGGGGCCAGCAAATCCACAACCTTAATGCCTGTTACGAGAATTTCAGCTTCGGTTGATTGCTCAACAAACAGCGGCGCATCTTGGTGGATGGCGCGGGTTAATTTGGTTTTCATCGGGCCTGCTTCATCCACAGGTTCGCCGATCACATTCATAATGCGACCCAATGTTTCGGGGCCAACGGGCATCATGATGGGTGAGCCAGTGTCATACACTTCCTGGCCGCGAACCAAACCTTCGGAACTATCCATGGCGATGGTGCGCACAGTTTTTTCACCAAGATGCTGGGCCACTTCAAGAACGAGGCGGCCACCATTGTTGGTGGTTTCAAGCGCGTTCAAAATTTGCGGCAATTCGCCTTCAAACTGAACGTCGATCACAGCGCCCGTGACTGCCGTAATGCGGCCCACAAGGCCTGAATGTTTTGCTGCGACAGCTTTTTTAGCCATGATGCGGTTCCTTCTCTTGTCTTACAGCGCTTCTGCG
>JAYWFC010000078.1:0-12742 GCA_043778995.1 Aestuariivirga sp. | reverse complement strand
AAGCGAAACACCTGTTGGCCAGCTGTGCCCATGGCACCAATGGGCATAACCAAAGGGTCAACCACAATGTCTTCTGGCTTAATGCCATAATCAGCAGCGCGGCGCACAATTTTGCGCGCCACTTCAAAACGCACATCGGGGTCTTCACTGATGCCCGTTTCATCATTAGAGATGGCAACAACGGGCACATTATATTTTGCAACAAGCGGCAAAATGGCTTCCAGCTTTTCTTCTTCGCCAGTTACGGAATTGACGAGCGGGCGGCCCTTGGCTGTTTCTAACCCAGCCTTCAAGGCGGATGTGACTGAACTATCAATGCACAGCGGCAAGTCTGTCATCGATTGCACAATTTCCAATGTCTGACGCATCAAAGGCGGCTCAGTTTCATTGGGGTTCACGGCCGTCACGCCAGCGTTTACATCCAAGATATGCGCGCCAGCGGCCATTTGGGCCAACACGTCTTTGATCACTGTTTCAAAGTTGCCAGCCTGCATTTCAGCGGCCAGCTTCTTGCGGCCGGTTGGGTTGATGCGTTCACCAATCACCGTGAAGGGGCGATCAAAACCAATGATATGCGTCCGTGTGGCCGATGAAACGATTGTGTGTGTCATGCTTCTTTCCCGCCCGTTGCAATGAGGGCTTTTATTTTCTCTTGGCTATAATGCGATTCGAGATCGGCTTTGGCCTTTTCAACTTCGGCTGTCATGTCATCACCCACTGTTACGGGGTCTGACCGCCGCCAATCCGCCAGATAAGCGTCTGACTCGGTTGCACCAGAACGCATGGCCGCCATATCAATGGCCTCCATAAAGCGATTGTCCAACATCCGTTTTTCTTCCTTGCGCCCGATTTTAACCGAAACCGCTGAGGGAATATCGCGCCAATAGGTGATGATCAAGTTTGCCATAAGGCCTTATGCCAAGGTCTAAAACCGACCGCTAGCTAAAATGCGACGTGTTAAGGTTTCTGTGGATGAAGTTTAAAATCCATCAAGCTCATTTCGCCGCAGGCACGTTCTTTTTGAAAATCAAATCCCAAATCACCAAAACGGCAATTGCGCCAACAATTGACCCGATAAACCCCGCGTTTTCGCCCGCCCGGTAAAACCCGAAGAACTGGCCTAAAAAAGTTCCGACAAATGAGCCAACTATGCCAACCAGTGCCGTGCCGATAATTCCGCGCGGGCCATTGGGGCCTGGCAAAATAAGCTTACCGATAACGGCCGCAGCAAAGCCTACAAGTGCTATCCAAATATAATACATAGTTTTCTCACCCAGTTGGTTTATGCGCCAAAGAACGTGCGCGACAATATCGCAATAATTTCCCCAAAAGAACGCACCGCTTCAATGGGTATATTTTGCCCAGTTAAAGTGCCTGTGGCATCAATGTTGGCGGGAACTTTGTCTGTCTCCCCGCCCGTGGTCACGTCCACATAGGAACTTTCTTTCATAATGATTTGGCCGGAAATGCCATCGGCACCCGCGAACAAATCAGCGTCACCTGTTGGTTTGGCAAAAAGTGCATCATTGCCTTCAGCCTCATTGCTGGGCAGGGTTAGTGTTAAATCATATTGGTGTTGGTTGCCCACATTTTTGGTTTGGGTGAAAGGCATGTTACCCTTCAACGGAAATTCTTTGCCATTGCACTTGGCTTTCACATCAATAAACCAAGACGTGGTTTGATAAGCATAAACCATATCACCATTCCAAACGCAGCCCTTATCTGATGGAAGCCCCGCAGAAGGAATTGTGAAATTTACAAATTGAATTGTATCAACCCGCGTGTCGATAACACCTGATTGCGTGGTGCTGAAATTTTTCATAATTGAATCGCGCAGCGAACTTGCGGTGCTTGAAGGGTTTTCAGGCTTCAACATCAAGGCACCCGAAAACGCGGATGCTGATGCGCCAACCTTTCCAACCGCCAAATAATTTGCAGACATTGTGGAAGCATCGGTGAAACCGTCTGACTTCACAATCCACCCGCCCGCATATTGTGTGCGCTGCAATTTAGCGCCACCATTGGGGTTGATCAGAGCGCCGCTGCCGCTAACCGCGCAAGATTGGTTCCGGCTGCTGATGATGCCGCCTTGGCCTGCCTCACAAACAACCTTGAACGATTGTTCAATTTGTTTGTCGGTAAGATCGACCGAGAACGTGTCTTTCATCGCCTTGTCGCGCAGCGTTGGCATATCTGCCTTCATGGCGAAGTTAACTGTATCACCAGCCTGTGCCTGACCAAAAATTGCAAACAGAAAAAGTGGAGCGTAAATAAAGCGACGTTTCATCAGGATATTCCCCTTATGCGTGCGTTAAAAACGGCCAATTCTATGCAAATCGCCGCGGGGGGACTATCAACCAAAACCGAGGCAATAATCAAGCCCCGGTTTTAACTTCAACACCTTTCCAAAACGCCACATAGCCTTTGATGGTTGATGCAGCGGTTTTGGGTTCATTATAAACCCACATGGCATTGGCGTTGGTTTTACCATCAACCACAACATCCATATAATTCGCGGTGCCCTTCCATGGGCAAGCGCTGGTGTGGCTCGAGGGGGCGAAGAACTCTGATTTCAACGCATCGGGTGGGAAATATGTGTTGTTGTCAAAAGCGATGCAATGATCGCTGGCGGCAATGATTTGGCCGTTCCAAATGGCAGAAGCTTTCGGCATGATTTAACTTTCTATGAAATGATGTTTTTGCGGCGCAAGTCGTTCAACTCATCTACGCTTAAAACCTCGCGCAGGATCTTCTCGGTGTCCTGCCCCAATCTTGGCGAAGGCTTTTCATAAACATTGGGCGTTTTCGAAAATACGATGGGGTTTGCAACGCTTGGCATTTCAACTCCATCCTCGCGCAATAACGAAAGTTGAAGCCCGCGCGCCTTAACTTGTGGATCATCAAACACTTGGTCAATGGTGTTGATTGGCCCGCAGGGGATGGCATCAGCCTCAAAAGCCGCAATCCATTCTGCCGTGGTCTTCTTTTTCATCGCTTCAATCAACCGCGGAATAAGTTCACCTCGGCCCTCAACCCGCCCGCGATTGGTGGCAAATTTCGCATCCACTGAAACGTCGATGATACGGCAATATTCGCTGAACTGACGGTCATTGCCCACAGCCACAATGATATGACCATCAGCCGTTTGGAATGATTGATAGGGTACAATGTTGGGGTGTTGATTGCCCAAGCGTTTTGGTACCTTGCCGCCCACCAAATAATTCAACGCTTGATTGGCCAGAACTGACACCTGAGAATCCAACAGTGAAATATCAATATGTTGGCCAAAGCCTGTTTTCTCGCGCGCATAAAGTGCTGCCTCAATGCCAATCACAGCGTGAAGCCCCGCAAAAATATCGGCAAAAGCAACCCCCATTTTCATCGGGCTGCCATCAGGCTCGCCCGTGATGGACATAACTCCCGCCATGCCTTGAATCATAAAATCATATCCGGCGCGGGTGGCATATGGCCCGGTTTGCCCAAAGCCTGTGATGGAACAATAAATCAGCCGCGGGTTCTCTGCTGCCAAACTGGCATAGTCCAAACCATATTTGGCCAAGCCGCCCACTTTATAGTTTTCAAGTAGAATATCAGATTGTGCGGCTAAGCTTTTGATAAGGCTCTGTCCTTCAGGCTTGGTAAAATCAATGCAAACAGAATTCTTGCCCCGATTGGCCGATTGAAAATAGGCGGCGTCGCCGTTGCTGCCATCTAGGTTTTTAACAAAGGGCGGCCCCCATCCGCGCGTGTCGTCACCTTCACCTGGCTTTTCAATTTTGATGACGTCTGCGCCAAAATCTGCCAGCATTTGCGAAGCCCAAGGGCCTGCCAAAACTCGTGTTAAATCAAGCACCCGAAGGCCAGCCAGAGCGCCACTCATTCTGCATTCTCCGCTGCTGCTGCTTTCTTTTTCAACCGTGATCCGCGCAATAAACCAGCATCATCCACAATCGGATAGCCCGCGGCCACGATGTGCGAATTGATGCGGTGCATATCGCGGATCACATCAATGAACAATGCGCTTTGCCGCAAGGCGGTTGATTTATTGTCGAGCGAGGCCTTGAAATGTGTTTCCATTACGCGGTTTTCCAATTGCCGAAATTCATCTTTTTGCCCAATCAAATTTCGCGCCGCTTCAATATCACGCGACATGGTAACAGACGCCGCCAAACGAATGTTGTTGCGCACATTGGCGCTAAGTTCCGCCAGCGCTGTTTCTTGTATTGGCGTGAAGGTCAGGCTTTCCTGAATTTTTGCGCGAATACGGTCTTGCAAATTCAGTTGAATAATGTCGCCCGCATGTTCCAAGTTAGAGGCGTACAGCGTTACCTCCAAAGCATGTCGTGCTTCCACCGATGAAAGCTTTCCTTGGCTCACATCATTCACATAGCTGCGAATGGCTTGCAGATAGATATTAATTTGTGTGTCCTGATCATCCAAAAGTTTCAGTTTTTCAAGGCTGGAATCTGTCATCGCTTGAAGTGCTGTGTCGAACATGTTTTCCAAAATCTGTCCCATGCGCGCAAGTTCGATATTGGCATTGGCCAAGGCGGCGGGTGGGTTTGCAATCACCGTCGCATCCAGAAAACGCGGGCGGCGCAAAGGGTCTTCCGCCTTGTTTAAATCTGGCGCCAAGCGCTTGGCCAAAGCGGCCATTTGATTGACCAAAGGCAGAAATACCAAAGCCACGGCGACATTGAACGCGATGTGAAACGCCAAGGCCCATTGCAGTGGATTGCTCACTTGCACCGGCAGATATGAAAGCAACCTTTGCGAAAATCCTAACAGCGCCACGGCAAACATTGTTCTTGCCAATAAATTTGCCAAGGGCAGCCGCCGCGCTTCGGCTGGCAGGCCTAAGGATGCTATGAATGCAGGAAGCCCGCCACCACAATTGATGCCCAGTAGAAAGCTTAGCGCGCCCACAAAGCCCAAGCTTCCGCTGATCATCAACGATGTGACCAACAGAATCGCAGCCAACGTGGAATGAAAGGCCCATGCCATGGCCGCACCAATCAAAAATGCCAAAACCGGCGCTTGGCCAACTTCGGCCAAAACCTGATGAAATAAACTGTCTTGATTAAGCGGAGTTGTGGCAGCTGAAACCAACCGCAACGAAAGCAACATAAGCCCAAGGCCAATCAGCACGCGGCCAACATTGTGGGGCTTCAATTCATCAGACCACTGGAAAATGATATAACCCAGAAACAGAAATATCGGCGATGTCCACAATGCAATGTTGGAGCCTGATGCAACCAGCGATGCAACGAGAGCTGATCCAACATCGGCCCCCAACAAAACCGAAAGACCAAGGCCCGCGGGCAAGCTTCCGGTGGATGCGATGTTGGTGACAATCAACGCCGTTGCTGTGCCGCTGCCCAACACAATCGTTGCGGCCAAACCTGCACCAAAGGCGGACATGCGATTAGCCAGCCGATATTCAATAAAATATTTAAGCTGTTTTTCCCAAACGCGCAAAATGCCCGTGCGCACCATCCGAACGCCCCAAAGCAAAAGCGCAATGCCGCCAAGCAGGTTGATGATCACGAGGGTGGAAAGGTTCATGGGAATTTCAATTCGGCCATGGAAGTGACCAGGTTTTCACATTGGTATAGAACTTCATGGCTTCGGCCACGCCTTCTTTTATGCCATTGCCTGAATCTTTGATGCCGCCAAATGGCGACATTTCAATCCGATAGCCCGGCACCTCCCAAATGTTCACAGTGCCCACATTCAATCCCTCAATGAATTTCGTCATGCGATGAAGATTGTTGGTGCACACACCAGATGACAGGCCAAATGCGGTTGAATTTGAAAGGGCGATCAAAGCATCATCATCTGCTGGCGCACGGATGATGGGAATAACCGGCCCAAAGGTTTCTTCAAAAACCAATTCAGATTTGGGGTTCACATGATCAATGGTGATCGGTGGTAAAACCGCGCCTTTGCGTTCAGGGTGATAAAGAATTTTTGCACCTTCAGCCGCTGCGGCCAGCACGCGTTTTTCAAACATTTCAGCCGTTGAGGCATTCACCACACAACCCAAATCTGTTTCCGGATTTTCAGGATCACCGAACTTAATTTTTCTAGCCTTGGCCAAAACCATTTCAACAAATTGATCGGCCACTTTTGGCTGCACCAAAATGCGCTTCACAGCAGTGCAACGCTGTCCTGAATTTTTCGTGGCCCCCGCAACTGCAAGTTCAGCGGCCTTATCAAGATCAGAATCAGAAAGATCATCCAGAACAATCAAAGGATCGTTGCCACCCAGTTCCAAGGCGGCGCGCCGATAACCCGCCTTGCCCGCAATAATTTTTCCAACGCGAACGCCACCCGTGAATGTGATAACGCCGATGTGCTGATTTAAAATCATCTCGTCGCCAATGTCTGCGGGCAGGCCAGTCACAATCTGAAACATTTCGGGCGGCAGGCCGGCTTCATATAAAATATCGGCAAGCTTTATTGCAGTGAGAGGCGTTAAATCTGTGGGTTTGCACACCACGCAATTATTCGTGGCAATGGCTGGTGCAATTTTGTGTGAAACCATATTCAAAGGGTGATTGAAGGGCGTGATAGCAGAGATCACGCCAACGGGTTCGCGCTTTGTAAAAATCTTGCGAGACTTTCCCTGCGGGGTAAGATCACAAGAAAAAATCTGCCCATCGTCATGGATGGCAAGCTGGCCCGCCAGCGAAAACACATCATAGGCTCTGCCACATTCGTAAGCCGAATCTTTCAGCGAAAGGCCCAGTTCCAAGGTGATCAAATGCGAAAGTTCTACGGCATATTTCTTGATCAACTCTGCGGTGCGGAACAAAATCTGTTGGCGCTCATAGCGTGTGAGTTTTGGTTTGAATGCCGCGGCAATTTCAAACGCTTTTGCGGCGTGGCTGGCGTTGCCTGCGGGCACTGTGCCAATCACTTCACCCGTAAAGGGATAACGCACTTCAAATGTTTTTTCTGCAAAAACCTTTTTGCCGCCGATGCGCATGGCTTCATGGATGATCGTTCTTGCCATATTAATTCTCCACGCAATTGCAGCCGATAAAAAACGCATCAAAATTGCGCAAGGGATGCGGCAGGTTTTTCAGTTTGCGATTGCTGATGACCGGCACGCGCTGTTCGGTTAATCCGCCATGCGAACGCAGCGGCGCGTCAAGCCCGGAAAGATCATGTTTGCTGGCAGATGTGCCAATCACCTTTGAAGAACTGGCACCACCCGATACAACAATCACATCCCCACAACGCTCAGGCGGAAGTCCATAGAGTTTTGCCGCCACATACTTTGGCAGAACCGCATCCATGCCGTTCAGCGAACTGATAAATGCAATTGCATCATCAACTTTTACTGTGTTCAAATAGATTTGCGCAAAAGAGCCAAGCGCCCCGTGATGCACGACATAAGGATCTGTGATCGGCAAAATAACCCGCGAGGTTTCAACACCAAATTTGTGGTCCATCGCATCTTGCAAATAGATCACATCAGGCGTTCCATCGGCCAAATGTTTATCTTTCATGCCATGATCAGCAACAATCATTAAGTTGCAATCCAACGCATCAAGCTGGCCTAAATATCCATCCATCATGGCATAAAATGAATTTGCTCCATCAGAACCAGGTGCAAATTTATGTTGAACATAGTCCGTGGTGGAAAGATACATCAGGTCTGGCCTGTCACGCTTTAATAACTTAACGCCAGCCGCAAAAACAAATTCAGAAAGATCAGCCGAATAAACTTCCGGCAAAGGCTTTCCCACAAAGTTTAAAACATCTGCAATGCCGTTGTCTGCCAGATTGGCTTTGTTTGCTTTTTCAGATGAAAAACAAATGGCTGAACCATCAAATTTCAAGCCATGGCCCAACAGCAGCCGCAGTTTATCTTTGGCGGTAACAAGGCAAATTTTAGCGCCCGCTTTTTGAAACTCAGCAAACAGTGTTGGCGCTGTTAGCCATTTAGGGTCGTTCATCATCGTTTCCAAACCTGTGGCGGGGTCGATGAGATAATTGCCGCAAATGCCATGCACGTCAGGTGTGCGCCCCGTAGCAATCGACATATTGTTCGGGTTGGTGAAAGACGGAATGACACAATCGCCGAGGAGATTTTCACCCTTGGCGATGATAGAAGCCAAGTTCGGCATCAGCCCTTGGGCCATTGCACCATTCATATAATCAGGCTCACTGCCATCGCAGCAAATCACAACGATGGGCCTGCTGGGCCATTGATATGTGCGGTCGTTAATCAGAAGCTGTTTCAATCAATCCCTCGGGGCCATGTCTTTAACATTCATTGCGGCCAATACGTGTTTGATAGCCTCCACAACGCGGGTCATCACATTTTCGTCGATGTGGCCAATTGTGCCAATCCGAAAACTATCGCGCTTTGTAAGTTTGCCGGGATAGATCGCAAAACCATGCTTTCGCAGCGCCTCGTAAAATTCATCAAACTTAAAATTCCCATCGCGCGGAGTTAAAAAAGTTTGGATGATTGGACCTGCTTCGTTGCCAGACAGCAAAGGCTGAATGCCAATTTCGGCCATGCCTTTTAATAGAATATCGGCGTTGCGCTGATAGCGTCTTTCACGTTGGGCTGGCCCACCTTCTTCATCAAGTTCGCGCAAGGCCTGGCGAAAGGCAACCAGCGCGTGGGTGGGCGGCGTAAATCGAAACTGGCCAGAAGCTTCAAGCCCTTTCCATTGTTCATACAAATCCAGCACCACCGAATGTGATTGCGCTTCTGATGCAACCAACAAATCTCGCTTTACCAACACGTAAGAAAAACCTGGAACGCCTTCGATGCATTTATTGGACGAAGAAACCAAAACGTCAATTTGATCACGCGCCATGTCAACTTCAAGCGCACCGAACGAAGACATCGCATCAACCATGAAAATTCGGCCCTGCGATTTCACTTCCCGCGCTAATTCAGAAAGCGGGTTCACAATGCCGGAAGTTGTTTCACAGTGGATAAGCCAAACATGGCTGATGGCCTTATCTTCTTCCAAAAGCTTTTTGAAATGCTTAGGTTCAATCTGCGTTACATCGGCTTTGCTGATGCGTTCGTGGGGGCGGCCAATTGTTTCTAAAATCTTGGCGGCGCGTTCGCCATATGCGCCATTGGCAACCACCAAAGTTTTTTTGCGTCGCGCTGGAGCAAAACTGCCAAGCGCTGCCTCGATTGCAAAAGTGCCAGAGCCTTGCATGATCACACATTCATAACTGTCATCACAGCCAGCAAGGCGCAAAAGCTCTTGGCGAATTTCTTTTACAAGTTTCCGAAATTCAACATCGCGCGAACCCCAATCTGCAAGCAGCGCCATTTTAACGCCGCGCGATGTCGTCAGTGGCCCCGGCGTAAGCAGATAAGGCATATCCTCTTGGCCATCGGGCCCTTGAAAATTCATGCCAATCGGCGATTTTGCTACCATGTTTTTCTCCCAACGCCATTAGAAAGGATCAGCGCTGAAAGGTCAATTCGATTGACCCAGATATTTGGCCACTTCAGGGCGCGTCTGGCTGAAAAAAACATGAGTTTTTTGCGGTTTTTGCACAATGCCGTCATCCACAAAAACAACCAACTGGGCCACGCGTTTTGCCTCATCTGGTTGGTGTGTCACCAATAAGGTGGTCAATTTTCGCTCAGTTGTAATATCCTGCACAAGCTTCAACATTTCCAATCGAAGCCCCGGATCAAGTGCGGCGAAGGGTTCGTCCAACAATAGAATTTTGGATTGCCTCACCAAAACGCGTGCCAAAGCAATGCGCTGGCGCTCACCACCGGAAAGATGACTGGGCAAACGCGCGCCATAGTGGCCAAGGCCAACGTGTTCTAATGCCGCCTGCACAGCAACCCATTGCACGCGTGAAAGCTTAAGGCTTGGATCTATCCCAATGGCCACATTATCTTGAACAGTCATATGCGAAAACACATTGTGATCTTGAAACACCATGCTGATGGGCCGGGCCGCAGGCGGGGCTGCAGTAAGATCATACCCATTAATCTTCAGAGCGCCAGATGAGAGGCTTTCAAACCCAGCAACAATATTGAGCAACGTGGATTTGCCGGCACCACTTGGCCCCAAGATTGCACAAAAATTCTGATCAGCGATTTCAAGATCAATCTGCAGCGAAAAATCTTGGTGGCGATAAAACCCTTTTTCAAACTTGATCATACGTTTTCTCGGCAACAAAAGTTAACGCGGCACATATGATTAGCAACAACAGGGCCGTGCCCGCCGCATCTCCGCTGCGATAATGCCCCATCTCAATATGAAGCAAGCTTGGCAGCGTGATAATGCCATGGCTGCCCAAAAGTGTGATGGCAGTGAGATCACCCAAAGATAATACGGACGCCATTAAAAATGCTTGCGCCAGCGGGCGGCGCAATATTGGAAATTCAACACTTTGAAGAATTTGCCATGATGAAAAATTCAATTGCTTTGCCAATTTCAAATGATCACGGGTGATGCGGGCAAAGCCAATACGCAAAGCCGAAACAGCAAAGGGCAGGGCCATTAAGCTATTGAGCAGAATGACAAATGCCACAGTGGTGAAGGCATTGTCGACGAAGCGAAAGATCAACAAAAACCACCCTGTGGCAAGAACTGCAGGTGGCACAATAAACGCCGCAAGGCTTGCGATTTGCGATGGCGCATCATTTGCCTTTGCCAAAGGCCAAGCCAGCAAAAGCGCAACAACCGCAGACAACAAAGCCACGGCAAAACTGGTGAACAAGGCCTGCATCTTCAAAGCGGTGAAGTGCAGATGGAAAAGCCCCTGAGCCACCACCGCAATAAGGGGCGGCAACACAATAGCCATTGCGACAACAATGAAACACACATCAAAAAGTTTTGAAGCAAACATTTGGTTGTCAAATCTTCTGATGTTTTGCCTTAAGGCAGGCGTGAATGTTCCTGCCTTTATCATTTGTGCCGCTGCGCTGACCAGCACAGCTGACAATAGAATTTGCAGCAACGATAGCTGCAACGCTCGCGGCAAATCAAAATCCATTCGCAATGATTGATAAATCGCCACTTCCAACGTTGTGGAAGAGGCGCCACCTAAGGTGAGAACGATGATAAAGCTAGCCGAGCACAGCAAAAAGATCAAAGCGCCAACATTGGGCAACAGGGTTTTAAGCAACGGCCATTCAACATGTTTGAATATAGCCGGCTCACTAAAATTAAGCTGGGCAGCAAGCCTGAAGTTTTCGGGCTGTGCTGTTTGCAAACCATAGAAAAATATTCGTGTTGCCATGGGCAGATTAAAAAACACGTGGGCCATCACGATGCCGGGCAGGCCATAGAGTTCGAAAAAATGCGGAAATAATCCGCTCTCGCCAAACAATGACGTAAGCCCCAACACCGCAACAATGGCAGGAACCGCCATGGGCAGCGCAAAACTTTGCAAAATTGCTTTGCGGCCCAAAAAGTCTCGCCGCGCCAGGGCACGCGCTGTAAACATTCCAAGTGCGAGCGAAAAAACAGTAGAAAGAAATGCTTGTTCAAGTGTGAAAAGCAACACTGAAAAAATTGAACGATCAAGCGCAAACGTGGCCGCAGCGCTGCGCAACACCAGCCAGAATAAGGGCAACAACCCGGCCAGAATCTTGCAGGCAATCAATGCCTGCACGATGCGCGAATAAGAACTAGCCATTCACCGCCTTTTGCCACTCGTCAATCCAATCACGGCGATGGGCAAACACGTCTTCAGGGGAATAGAGCAAAGTCTTTGCAGGCTTCACCAATTTGCCGAAAGCATCGGGCAGGGGGGTGGATGTTGGCGAGGCCGGCATCATCCAATTATTCTGTGGAATTTCATTTTGAAAATCAGGTGTCAAAACAAAGTCCATAAATTTTTCTGCTAAAGCATGGTGCTTTGAAGCCTCGATCAAACCCGCCACTTCAATTTGCAAGTAATGCCCTTCAGCAAAATCTGCTGCCTGATATTTGTCAGTTTTATCAACCACCATATGATAGGCGGGTGAGGTGACGTAAGAGAAAACCATTGGCGCTTCCCCTTTCGTGAAAAGCGCATAGGCAGCATCCCACGAAGGGGCAGTGGTTAAAATGCGCGGCTTCAGTTTCGTCCAAGCCTCTGCCGCCTTGTCGCCGTAAACTGTTTTCATCCACAGCAAGAAGCCAAGCCCCGGTGTTGATGCGCGTGGGTCTTCTAAAATGATTTTTTGTGACGCATCGCCGTTCACCAATTCATCCAAGCTTTTTGGCGGATTGGGCATTTTCTCGGTGTTATAAACCACTGCGAAATGGCCATAATCATAGGGCAAGAATGTATCATCATTCCAACCGCCCGGCACAATGGCGCGCTTAATATCAATGCCATGCTTGCCAAAAATGCCAAGCGCCTTTGCCTCTGCGGTGAGGTTGGTATCAAGCCCCAGCACAACATCTGCTGTGGTGGCTTTGCCTTCAAGCTTCAAACGGTTAAGCATGGCAACGCCATCGCCTAATGCCACCCAATTCAACTCGCAATCACAGGTTTTTTCAAATGCGGCTTTGATATTTTTGCCGGGGCCATAGTCTCCAGAAAAACTGTCATAGGTATAAACCGTCAACGTGTCTTTAGACGCTGCCGGAAGCGCCAATAGTGTTGTTGCTAATAATGTGAAAATAAATTTCGTCATCGCTTTCCTTCTTAAAAATGATGCGAAAGAATACGATGGGTCGACCATTCAACCCGCCCGCAATCCCTCCGCTGGTATAAGCCAGATCAGGTTCAGCGGGTT
>JAYWFC010000077.1:0-4868 GCA_043778995.1 Aestuariivirga sp. | reverse complement strand
CCGGTGGCTTGAAAGATTTTCTGGAAGAAAGGCTTGAAGGCAACACGCGTGTTGTGGATGAAATATTCTCTGGCAAAGTTGCCAAAGCGGGCGGCCATGGTGCTGTTGAATGGGCGGTTGCCTGGTTTGGCGGCGATGATGGCTTTATGTCATCTTATTGCAACACCATTCCCACACCTGATGGCGGCACGCATGAAACGGGCTTTCGTTTTGCTTTGCAACGCTCTCTCAAAAACTATGCTGATCTGACCAACAACAAACGTGCCAACATTATCACCGCTGATGATGTGATGGTGCAATCTGGCGCCATGCTTTCAGTGTTTATTCGTGAGCCTGAATTTCAAGGGCAGACGAAAGATAAATTGGCGACGATTGAAGCCGCACGCATTGTTGAAATGGCGGTGCGCGACCATTTCGATCATTGGCTGACAGGCCATCCGGCCCAAGCTGATAAATTGCTTAATTGGATTATTGAACGCGCTGAAGAACGGGTTCGGCGTCGCCAAGAAAAAGAAGTGGGCCGCAAAACTGCCGTGCGCAAGTTGCGTTTGCCCGGCAAGCTGGCTGATTGTTCCGCCACATTGGCAGAAGGATCAGAACTGTTCATTGTTGAGGGAGACTCGGCTGGTGGTTCGGCCAAGCAGGCGCGCAACCGCGCAACGCAAGCCGTGTTGCCGTTGCGCGGCAAAATTTTAAATGTGGCCAACGCTGGCAAAGACAAGCTTTCAGCAAACCAACAAATTTCAGATTTGGTGCAAGCCATAGGTTGCGGCATGGGCGCATCTTATCGTGAGGACGATTTGCGCTATGAGAAAATTATTATTATGACGGATGCTGACGTTGATGGTGCGCATATTGCTGCGCTGTTGATGACATTCTTTTATCGGCAATTGCCCAAGGTGATTGACGATGGGCATCTGTATTTGGCTGTGCCGCCGCTGTTTCGCTTAACCCAAGGCAGCAAAACCGTTTATGCCCGAGACGAGGCAGAGCGAGACCATGTGTTGGCCACCATTGGGGGCAGGGGCAAGGTTGATGTTGGTCGTTTTAAAGGCCTTGGAGAAATGAACCCAAACCAACTTAAAGAAACCACGATGGACCCCGCAAAGCGCCTTTTGCTGCGCGTTACAACGGCCGATGCTGCTCAAGCCAATACAGCGCGTGTGGTTGAACAGTTGATGGGCAACAAACCTGAAGAACGCTTCAACTTTATCAGTTCAAGGGCACAGTTTGTTTCAGAAACGGGTTTGGATATTTAAGCGTGTCTACCTTGGGAATGTTTGGGGCGAAACTGCGTGGTTTTGAACTGAACAGGTTCACGAAGACCCAATTTCAATTTTAGCGCTTCTGCCTGTTGCTCGCTCGCTTCGAAACGTTGCACCCAAAGGCCGAATGGCCCGCGCGACAGTTTAATTTTGGTTTTGCCAAGATGATTTCTGCCGATATAGACTTTCGCGCCATCATTCACGGCTGCGTAAATTTGATTTATGTCACGGTCTAGCAAAATTTAATTTCCCGAAATTGGTTTTTTGTTTCATCCCCCGCTGTTGAAATTAAAGTCATATGGTAAATGCATGATAAATGACAATTCTGCGACGCAATCCTGCGCTGTAGGAAGTCGGACTTTCGACGCTTCAACTCTCGCATTGATTGTGAAAAGGGTTGAAAGTTGAAAAAATATTTTATAAATTTTCAGGTGTAATGTGGAATGAGCGATATTATATGGCGCTGATGGCCAAGGAACCAATCAAGAGAGAAGACGATTCGGGCACGCAAGTGATCACCCGACCAAAGACCCGCACGCAAAAACCAACACTCTATAAGGTTTTGCTTTTGAACGATGACTATACGCCCATGGAATTTGTGGTCGAAGTTTTGGAGTTGTATTTCAACAAGTCTGGCGAAGATGCTTGGGACATTATGATGCATGTGCACCAAAAAGGTGTGGGCGTGTGCGGCGTTTATTCCTTCGAAGTTGCTGAAACCAAAGTCACGCAGGTGATTGACCATGCCAAACAGGCAAACCACCCTTTGCAATGCACGATGGAGCCAACTTAATTATTTCTTAAGGACTACTCAAACCCTCAATTCTTCCTATATAGTGATCTCGAAAATCGAGGATCACCACTTTGCCAACATTCTCCCGCAGTCTTGAAAAAGCCCTCCACCGCGCACTGTCGCTGGCCGCCGCACGCCGCCAGGAACTGGCCACACTCGAACATTTGCTGTTGTCTTTGACCGATGATCAAGACGCTATTGCCGTTATGAAAGCGTGTGGTGTTGATATCACCGAGCTGAAAGGCAGTTTGGAAGATTATATCGACACCGAACTCTCTAATTTGATCACGGACAATGTGGTTGAAGCAAAGCCGACGGCAAGCTTTCAACGCGTTATTCAGCGCGCGGTTATTCATGTGCAATCATCTGGGCGCGAAGAGGTTACAGGCGCCAATGTGCTTGTGGCTATTTTTGCCGAACGCGAAAGCCATGCAGCTTATTTCCTGCAAGAGCAAGATATGACACGCTATGACGCTGTGAATTATATTTCTCATGGGATTGCTAAAAAAGCAGGACTTTCTGAAAACCGTGCTGTCCGCGGCACTGATGAGGGTGATGGAGACCATGCTGGCGATGAGGCCGCAGGACAGACATCGAGCAAGAGCAAGCAAAAAGAAAGTGCTCTTGATACCTATTGCACCGATTTGAACAAGAAGGCCGGAGAGGGCAAGATTGACCCGCTGATTGGCCGCCATGCTGAAGTGAACCGCACCATTCAGATTTTGTGCCGCCGCACCAAAAACAACCCTTTGTTTGTGGGGGAACCGGGCGTTGGCAAAACTGCTATTGCTGAAGGTTTGGCCCGCAAGATTATCAAGGGTGAAGTTCCGGCAGTTTTGAAAGATTGCACCATCTATCAGCTTGATATGGGCACGTTGCTTGCTGGCACGCGCTATCGCGGTGATTTTGAAGAACGGCTGAAGGCCATTATGAAAGAGATTGAACAAAAGCCCGGTGCCATTTTGTTCATTGACGAAATTCATACTGTGATTGGCGCTGGTGCTACATCTGGCGGATCTATGGATGCCTCAAACCTTTTAAAGCCAGCTTTGGCGGCAGGAGTTTTGCGTTGCATCGGTTCGACCACATATAAAGAATATCGCCAGCATTTTGAGAAAGACCGTGCCTTGGTGCGTCGCTTCCAGAAGATTGATGTGAACGAACCTTCGATCCCAGACACGATTGCCATACTCAAGGGCCTGAAGCCATACTATGAAGAATTCCACAAAGTGAAATTCAGTGACGAGGCCATTGAAAGTGCTGTTCAGCTTTCATCGCGCTATATGGCTGATCGGAAATTACCCGATAAGGCATTGGATGTGATTGATGAAACGGGCGCATCATTGATGTTGTTGCCGGAAGGTGAACGCAAAAAACTGATTGATGTGGCCGATATTGAGGCCACCATCGCCACGATGGCGCGCATACCGCCCAAAACTGTTTCGCGCGATGACGCAACAGTTCTGAAGAATTTGGAAACTGAATTAAAGCGCATGGTGTTTGGCCAAGATAAGGCCATTGATCAGCTTACTTCAGCTATCAAATTGGCGCGTGCAGGTTTGCGTGAACCAGAAAAGCCCATTGGTTCTTATTTATTCTCTGGCCCAACAGGTGTTGGCAAAACTGAAGTTGCCAAACGTTTGGCTGAAGTGCTTGGCGTTAAAATGCTGCGCTTTGATATGTCGGAATATATGGAACGCCACACGGTTTCGCGGCTGATTGGCGCACCTCCGGGCTATGTTGGTTTTGATCAAGGCGGGCTGTTGACAGATGGCGTTGACCAATCGCCCTATTGTGTTTTGCTGCTGGACGAAATTGAAAAAGCCCATCCAGACTTGTTTAACATTTTGTTGCAGGTGATGGACCACGGCAAGTTGACAGATCATAACGGCAAGGCGGTTGATTTCCGCAACGTGGTTTTGATTATGACAACAAACGCAGGCGCCCAAGACATGGCACGTTCAGCCATGGGCTTTGGCACCAGTGTGCGCCAAGGTGATGACCAAGAAGCTATCGGCAAATTGTTCTCGCCTGAATTCCGCAACAGGTTGGACGCCATTGTTTCATTCAGCCATTTGCCAAAAACTGTTGTGCGCAAAGTTGTTGAAAAGTTCGTATTGCAATTGGAAGCCCAGCTTGCTGAGCGCCAAGTGAACATCGAACTTTCAACCGAAGCCGCAGATTGGTTGGCTGAAAAAGGTTATGATCAACAAATGGGTGCAAGGCCGCTGGGCCGCGTGATCCAAGAGAAGATCAAAAAACCACTGGCCGAGGAATTGCTGTTTGGCAAATTGGCCAAGGGTGGAACGGTTCGCATTATGTTGAACAATGATGAGCTGGCCTTCAACTATTTAAGCCGTGACGAAGAAAAGTCTCTGCCAAAACCGCCTGAACGCAAGGCTTTGCCGCGCGCCAAAGCGGCGGCAAAGAAAGTTCCTAAGAAAACAACAAAGGTTAAATAGGCCCAATAGTGCTGGGGGCAGCAGGAGAAGAACGTGTCGCGTTCCACCATCGTGCTGCCCACTGCTTTGGCCATGTTGGCCTTTGCTGGCAACTCTATCTTCTGTCGCTTGGCATTGAAAACTACGGCGATTGATCCGGCCAGTTTTACTTCAGTGCGCATCATTTCAGCTGCGCTCATACTGGCGATGTTGCTTCGTTTAAGCGGAAAAGCAAATTTAGGTGCGGGCAATTGGAAAAGCGCTTTTGCGCTGTTTGTTTATGCTGCGGGTTTTTCTCTTGCCTATGTTCATTTAACCGCGGGCACTGGTGCGTTGTTGCTGTTTGGCGCTGTGCAACTTTCGATGATT
>JAYWFC010000076.1:0-12941 GCA_043778995.1 Aestuariivirga sp. | reverse complement strand
TCAACATCACAAGTTGATGCTTGAAACTTCGGCAACGCTGTATGATCCGCGGGTTGCTAGCCGAATTCAGGCTGCGGGCCAAACCAGGCTGGCGGAATATCACCAGATTTTAGACAATCGCCACGCTTTGATTTTCAAATTTGAAAGCATGATGGACGGGTTTGACGCCGTGGTTTGCCCCACAGTTGCGAACATTGCGCCCATGCTTTCCGAACTTGTGGCGGACGAAGACTATGCGCGTTTGAACGGGGTAGCATTACGCAACACCTATGTGGCGAATTTTCTTGATGGTTGCAGCATTTCATTGCCCATGCATGTGCCTGGACATGCGCCAACGGGTCTGATGCTGACCAGCAAAAACGGGCAGGACGAAGCGCTTTTGACGGCAGCAGCGCATATTTTTGAGATTCTGGAACGCTAGGGTGTAGGCTTAGCTGACTGAAGATTCGGCTGGGAAAGTTAAGCAAAATGGCTTAGGCGCACTTAACTCATTGAATCGAAAACGAAATAAAAAATTAATCGAGACTCTTGCATTTGGAACTAAAATAGAACATATTGCAAACATGAGCAGAACATCTGTTCAATTTGGTTCTTGGGTTCACATAGGATAGAAGGAGTTTCACGTTATGGGGCAAGCTGTTTTGAAAGTTGTTGAGAATTCTGGAATGGATAAAAGCAAGGCATTAGAAGCCGCGTTAAGCCAAATTGAGCGGGCGTTCGGCAAGGGCTCAATTATGAAATTGGGGGCCAATACGGCCATGGAAGTGGAAGCCATTTCCACGGGTTCGTTAAGCCTTGATATTGCTCTTGGTATTGGTGGCCTGCCTAAGGGCCGTGTGATTGAAATTTATGGGCCGGAATCATCAGGTAAAACCACTTTGGCTTTGCAGACAATTGCTGAGGCCCAGAAGGCTGGCGGCATTTGCGCCTTTATTGATGCTGAACATGCTTTAGACCCGATTTATGCCCGCAAACTGGGTGTGAACATTGATGAGCTTTTGATTTCTCAACCCGATACGGGTGAGCAAGCTTTGGAAATTGCCGACACGCTGGTGCGTTCGGGTGCGGTTTCCATGTTGGTGATCGACTCGGTTGCGGCCTTGACCCCAAAGGCTGAACTTGAAGGCGAAATGGGCGACAGTTTGCCCGGTCTTCAAGCTCGGTTGATGAGCCAAGCCTTGCGCAAGTTGACGGCTTCAATTTCAAAATCCAACACCATGGTTGTGTTCATCAATCAGATCCGCATGAAAATTGGTGTGATGTTCGGCAGCCCTGAGACCACCACGGGCGGCAATGCCTTGAAGTTTTATGCCTCGGTTCGTTTGGATATTCGTCGCATTGGCGCCATTAAAGATCGTGAAGAGGTTGTGGGCAACCAAACCCGTGTGAAGGTGGTTAAGAACAAGGTGGCACCTCCATTTAAAATGGTGGAATTTGACATCATGTATGGCGAAGGCATTTCCAAGGTGGGCGAACTTGTCGATCTTGGTGTGACAGCTGGCGTGGTTGAGAAGTCTGGTTCTTGGTATTCTTACAGCGGCGAACGCATTGGCCAAGGTCGTGACAATGCCAAGGCATTTTTGAAGCAAAATGTTGATATGGCCACTAAAATTGAGGCGGCAATTCGTGCCAATGCGGGTTTGATCGCTGCCAAGATTACGCATGGCTCTGCCAAAGACGATGATGACGATGGTGAGGCTTGATTTTATAAAGATTAACCCCATCTCTGAATGAGTGGAATTTTCCCCATTCCCGGTTTTCAACCCCAGTTGGGTTGAACCTCGGCAGGTTTGCCCCACAGCCTGCTGGCCCAGCCCCTGAAGCCCTGACACAAATGGGCGTCAGGGGCTTTTTTGTTGGCCCTTAATTGTAGGCATTTGCGTTTCGCATAAATTCTGGACGTTTGTGCATTTGCGCCTTATGAGTGCGCCCATCTTTCAACCTTCTTGTTTCGGATGACACAATGACTGGCCTTGCACAAATTCGTTCAACATTTTTGGATTATTTTAAAAACCAAGGCCACGAAATTGTTGCCTCGTCGCCGCTGGTTCCTCGCAATGATCCCACTTTGATGTTCGCCAATTCTGGCATGGTGCAATTTAAAAACGTATTCACAGGTGCTGAAAAACGTTCCTACACCCGCGCCACCACTGCACAAAAATGCGTGCGTGCAGGGGGCAAGCATAATGATTTGGACAATGTTGGCTATACAGCGCGGCATCATACGTTTTTTGAAATGCTGGGCAATTTTTCATTTGGCGATTATTTTAAGCCCCAAGCCATTGAATGGGCTTGGAACCTGATCACCAAAGAATATGGTTTGGATAAAAATCGACTTTCTGTGACGGTTTACCACGAAGACAATGAAGCCTTTGATTTGTGGAAGAAAATTGCTGGCCTGCCGGAAAGTCGCATTATACGCATTCCAACGGCGGATAACTTTTGGGCCATGGGCGATACGGGCCCTTGTGGCCCGTGCTCAGAAATTTTCTTTGATCATGGTGACAAGATCTGGGGCGGCCCTCCGGGTTCGGCTGAACAGGACGGCGATCGTTTTATCGAGATCTGGAACTTGGTGTTCATGCAATATGAGCAGCAAAGCAAAGACGTTCGCGTTAGCCTGCCCAAACCCTCCATCGACACTGGCATGGGGCTTGAGCGGATTTCAGCGGTGCTTCAAGGCACGCATGATAATTATGAAACGGATTTGTTCCGTTCGCTCATTGCCAATATTGTCGACCACACGGGCGTTCCGGCCACAGGTGATGCCAAAGCTTCGAACCGGGTGATTGCTGATCATTTGCGCGCGACTTCATTTTTGATTGCCGATGGTGTGTTGCCCTCGAACGAAGGTCGCGGCTATGTGCTGCGCCGTATTATGCGCCGTGCCATGCGCCATGCCGAATTGTTGGGTGTAAAAGAACCCTTGATGTGGAAACTGGTTCCGGCCTTGGTGCGGGAAATGGGTTCAGCCTATTCTGAATTGGTGCGCGGCCAAGCCATGATTACGGAAACTTTGAAGCTTGAAGAAACCCGCTTTCGCAACACCTTGCAGCGTGGACTTAAACTGCTTGATGAAGAATCAAACGGCCTCAACAAGGGCGATACGTTCTCAGGTGAAACTGCCTTCAAACTTTATGACACCTTTGGTTTTCCGCTAGATTTGACGCAAGACGCATTGCGCGCGCGCGGCATTGGGGTGGATGGCGAAGCTTTTGCGAAATCGATGGCCAAACAAAAAGCTGATGCGCGGGCCGCTTGGAAAGGTTCTGGCGAAGCCAAAACCGACACCGTGTGGTTTGAAATTCGCGAACGCGTGGGTGGCACCGAGTTTTTGGGCTATGACACCGAAACCGCTGAGGGCGAAGTGATGGCCTTGGCCAGCGATGGCAAGGACGTGACAGTTCTGCATGAAGGCCAAAGCGGCGCCATCATCGTCAACCAAACGCCATTTTATGGCGAAAGCGGCGGGCAATCTGGCGACCAAGGCGTTATTCGCCGCGCTGATGGCGCGGTGTTCCGTGTGACTGAAACACAAAAGCGCTTGGGCGATGTGTTTGTGCATGTGGGCGTGGTGGAAAAAGGCGCGTTTCGCGTGGGCGAGGCGGTTGAGCTTGAAGTTGACCATGCGCGGCGGTTTGGCAATCGTTCACATCACTCGGCAACGCATTTGCTGCATGAAGCGTTGCGCCGCGTGTTGGGCGGGCATGTGGCCCAAAAGGGCTCATTGGTTGAGCCTGGTCGATTGCGGTTTGACTTTTCACACGGCAAGGGCATGAGCCAAGATGAAATTGCCAAGGCCGAAGCCATTGCCAATGAAGTGGTTTTGCAAAACGACCCCGTGGCAACACGCTTGCTTTCGGTTGATGCGGCGATTGCCGAAGGGGCCATGGCGCTGTTTGGCGAAAAATATGGCGATGAAGTGCGTGTGGTTTCCATGGGCCGCAACAAGGCGGGCGAAAAGCGCTCGATTTATTCGCTGGAACTTTGTGGCGGCACGCATGTGGCGCGAACCGGCGATATTGGGCTTATCAAAATTGTGGGCGAAAGCGCTTCATCGGCTGGTGTGCGCCGTTTGGAAGCCTTGGCCGGCGATGCGGCGCGGGCTTATTTGGTGGAACAAGACAGGCGCGTTTTGGCTGCCGCGGCGGCTTTGAAAACGGCACCTGCGGATTTGCTTTCACGCATTGATAGTTTGCTGGATGACAAAAAGCGGCTTGAGCGCGAGCTTGCTGACGCAAAGCGCCAATTGGCCATCGGCGGCGGCAAAGGAAAAGCCCAAGACGAGATTGAAACCGTGAACGGCATTAAGTTTATTGGTCGCGCACTTCACGGAGTTGCCGCGCAAGATTTAAAGGCCATGGCTGATGAGGGCAAGAAAACCTTGGGCAGTGGCATTGTGGTTTTGGTTTCCCAATCTGAAGACGGCAAGGGAGCCGTGGTTGCAGGCGTGACCAATGACTTGGTAGGCAGATTTAATGCGGTTGATTTGGTCAAAGCCGCAGCAATTGCCATGGGCGGCAAAGGCGGCGGCGGCAGGCCAGATATGGCGCAAGCCGGCGGGCCAGATGGCGTGAACGCACAAGCGGCATTAGGCGCAGTGCGCGTTTTGATTTAGCCCGACAACACTCATAGATTGTTAAATCTGTTCCAATTCAACTCGAATTGTTAGGTCGTTCTTTACCATTACTCGACAATACTGCCCTTAGAAAACTGTGTGGCTTTGGGGGAAGTTAAACAGTGCTTTGATGCGGTGGCCATTTGGGAGGCAACCGGGGCAACCGAGGCAACCGAGGTATTGAATGGTTCAAATGTTGGCATCGCACGCGGCTGGTTATAGGCTTTTACGCGTGATTGCCCTTTTGCTCATTCCGATTACCTATCTTGGATTTGAGCTGGGTGCAGATGCCTGGCACGAAAGCAAGCTTGCCAAGGCCAGTCGCGATGGCACAACTTTGGTTGGCCTTGTTTTGCCTGTGATGGTGGATGTTGCATCGGGCTGGAGTGTTTCAGACAAAAGCAAAACGTTGTTGGAGCAAGGCCCCGCTTTAGCGGCAAGTGCCCATGTTGCGGATGAATTTGAACAGCTGCAATTGGTTTTGGGCAGACCAAACTCCGACAAAGCTTCTATTATGCAGGCTGGTTCTGCCGTTATGGCGGCTGTGGGCACGGTTTCCGGTTTGAATGAAACAGGCAACCGCGAGGCCAGCGCCTTGGTGGCAGCCAGCACACAAATTATGCCAGAATTGCTGACAAATTTTGTGAAGCTTAACAGACAAGTCGAGAATGCTTCGGCTGATGCGCAAAACCTCGACATGAAATTCAACAGCCTGATTTTTAGCTCGGGCTTTCTTGACGCCGTTGCGCGCGAATTTGTTGATGGAATTGCCGAGGCGCGCGGCAACAGCGATGATTCTGAAGTTTATGCTGGCATTGCGCAGAAAACGTCGGCTTTGGTTTTTGATGCATCGCACCTCAAATCTATTCTTATGTCGCAAGATCGTTCTCGGGCAGAAATGGTGCGGGCGTTGCATTCGGCTTTGTTGGCATCTAACCAACGTTGGAGTGCTTCTCTAACAGCAATCTGGTCGGCCATCGATGTTCGGTTAAGTGCCGTTGCAAATGCGCGGCATTCTAAATTGATGAGTTGGATTTTTCGCACGCTGGCCATTTCTTTAAGTGCAATTGTGCTGGGCGCTGGCACTGCTGTTTCAATGTTCCGTTCCACGCTGCGTCAACTAGATGATATGGAAATTGCCCGCAAAGACGCCAATACCGCGCGCGACGAAGCCGAACAATCAGCCAAGGACTTGGTTGGCTTGAATGAGGAAATGGCCAGAATCAACGACGATATGGCTTTGAATATGAAGATGTTGCGATCAGCCCAAGACCAATTGGTAAAAAAAGGCCGTATGGAACAAATGGGGCAGTTGACCGCCACCATTGCCCATGAACTGCGCAACCCTTTGGGTGCTGTGCGCACATCGGCTTTTTTGTTGGAACGCAAAACCCGTGGCAAAGACCTTGGGCTTGAAGGGCAATTGCAGCGCATCAACAATGGCATCACCCGCTGTGACGACATTATCACGCAGCTTTTAGATTTTTCGCGCAGCAAGCAAGTGGTTACGACAGCGGAAGATTTTGATCGTTGGTTGGAAAATGTTGTGGCCGAAGAGGCGTCAAAACTGCCTGCCGCAGTTTCAATTTCGTGCATGCTGGGCCTTGACCATTTGTCCATTCCGTTTGACGCATCGCGCATGCACAGGGCTGTTACCAATCTTCTTTTTAATGCCAGTGAAGCCATGGTGGGCAATGGCGAAGACCCTTCAAGGTTTGTCGTTGCGCATCCTGAAATTACTGTGACAACACATATCGATGGCGACAATGTTGTTTTGTCGGTCAGCGATAACGGCCCCGGCATTACACCGGAAAATTTGGCGCGTATTCGAGAACCGCTTTTCACCACCAAAAGCTTTGGAACTGGACTTGGACTGCCTGCGGTCGAACAAATTGTGGCGCAGCACGGTGGCATTCTTAAAATTGAATCTGTTGTGGGGCAAGGCGCACGCTTTGCCGTCTATTTGCCACTTCAGGTGCAAAAGGACGTTGCAGCATGATGTATATTGTTTGGTTGGGGAGCCATTGAAATGTCGGCCATTGAAAATATAACACCGAGTTTGACAACAGATTTTCTGTTGCAAATTCTCGATAGTTTACCAACGCCGATTTATGCAAAAGATGCGCAAGCGCGATTTGTATATTCAAATCGTAAGCACAATGAATTGGTTGGCAAGCAATTATCAGAATTATTGGGAAAATCTGATTTCGATTTTTATGAACCTTCCGTTGCGGATGGCTTTTGGGCCATCGATAAAACTGTGCTTGAAACGGGAAATATTTGCGCGGTTGAAGAAAGTGCGTCTTTCAACAACGGGCCAGTCAAACCTGTTCTCACCCGCAAAGCGCGTTTAACGCGGCCAGATGGTGAGATTTTCTTAGTGGGTATGAACTTTGATCTGACCGACTTGAAAAAGCGTGAAGAACAATATCGGGCGCTGGCTGAAACTGTGCCAGTTGGTGTTATTCAAATCGAAGAAGACGGTGGTGTGAGCTTTGCAAACCCTTTGCTTCTGGCATATTTTCAAAAAACGCATGATCAACTTGATCTGACGGCTATTTCGCAAGCCATCGGCATGCCTGAAAACTTTCCGGGCCATGCTGCCAGATTTGAATGTTCTTTGGTTGATCACGATAAAAACGAGCGACGTGTTCTGGTGATCAGTTCTGGCTGGTTGATGCTTTCAAAGGGCAAGAAACGGTCTGCTATTGTGAGCATTGTCGACATCACAGAAAATGCTGAACTGAAGCGCATCAACGAAGAAATTTTGCGTTTGAACCGTGAATTGGCGGGCAGCATGCAAATGTTGAAAGACGCACAAGATGCGCTGGTGAAAAAAGGCCGCATGGAACAGATGGGCCAATTGACGGCAACCATTGCCCATGAATTGCGCAACCCCTTGGGTGCTGTTCGCACATCAGTGTTTTTGTTGGAACGCAAAGTGAAAGACAAAGGGTTGGGCGTTGAAAGCCAATTGCAACGTATCAACAATGGCGTGACGCGATGCGACTCTATCATTACCCAGCTTTTGGATTTTTCGCGCACTAAACAACTTGTGTGCCAACCAGAAGATCTTGATCATTGGCTTGCCAAGCTTGTTGAGGAAGAGTCTAAAAATCTTGCAAGCTGCATTTCGATCGATTGTTATCTGGGCCTTGAATCACGCATGATTGCGTTTGATCCGGCAAGATTGCAACGCGCTATTTGCAATTTAATTTCAAACTCTGTCGAAGCCATGGTGGGCAATGGCAACGTGCCACTTGATGGCGCCCATGCCGCACCACAAATTAAAATTTCAACGAGAACGGCCGGCGATTTTGTTGAAATTGAAGTGGTGGACAACGGGCCTGGCATTTCTTCAGAAAATATCGAAAAAATTCGTGAGCCGTTGTTTACCACGAAAAGCTTTGGAACGGGTCTTGGGATTCCGGCCATTGAACAGATTGCCGTGCAACACGGCGGCGAATTGGTCATATCTTCAGCGCCGGGCCAGGGCGCAAGTTTCACCTTGCGTCTGCCAACGGCGGGTGCAAATGCGATGGAGGCTGCATAATGCGAACCTTAGACATTTTGGTCGTTGATGACGATCGCGACAACGCCAATTCCTTAGGTGAGCTGTTCGAAATGGACGGCCACCGCGTTGAAGTGGTCTATACGGGCCGCGAAGCAATTTTTGCTTATTTGAAGAACGACTTTGATGTGGCCTTTGTTGACGTGATCATGCCCGGCATGAACGGCGTTGAAAGTTTTATGGAGATTCGCAAACTGCGGCCCCATGCCAATGTTTATATGATGTCTGGTTATAGTGTTGAAGAACTTTTGAAACAGGCCATGGCACAGGGTGCGTTGGGCATTCTACAAAAACCTACTGACCCCGAAACCTTGATCAAGATGGTGAAGGATGTTGGCGAAAATGGTTTGATTGTTGCCCAAGGTGTTGGGTCGCAATTTGCGGCGGAAATATCCAGCCATGCCCAAGGTCATGGAACGCAGTGTCATGTTGTGAACCAGGCGCATGCCTCACTCGGCGCATCAAAGCAAGGCGAAATGGTTGTATTGGATATGAACTGCGCTTTGATTGACAGCATGGGATATTACAACAATTTGCGAAAGGCTGGCGACATGCCGCCTACAATTATTTTGGCACCGCAGGCTGTGGTTCCATCGGGCCGCGAAACTTTGCGCGATCTAAAATTAACCGGAATTCTCAACAAGCCCTTTGATCCGGAATATCTAATCTCACAATTACACGTTTTAGCATCTTAGATTTGGAGTGAATGAATAATGGCCCGTAACTTAAATATTCTTGTTGTCGACGACGATACCGAAAATGCAGACTCGCTGGCAGAACTTTTTGCCGCGGACAATCATCGGGTGATTGTTGCCTACAATGGCCAGCAGGCAATTGATGCTTATGCGTCGCAAGATTTTGATGTGAGCTTTTTTGATGTGATGATGCCAGTTAAAAATGGGGTCGAAAGCTTTTTGGAAATCAGGGCAAAACACCCAGATGCAAAAGTTTATTTTATGACAGGCTATTCTGAAAGTGAATTGCTGGACCAAGCGCGCGGCGGCGGCGCCATGGGGGTTTTTGGCAAGCCGACTGATCCTTCAGCATTGCTCGACATTGTTGAAAAACAGGCGGCCTAATCGCCAACCTTAAACGCGACTTTGTAATAAAAAAATGCCCGCGAAAGCGGGCATTTGTGTTTTTGAGGCAAAGCTGATTATGCCATAGCCAGTTTCAAGTTTGCGTCTACGGCATCGATAAAGCCTTCCGTTGTCAGCCATTTTTGCTCTGGGCCAACCAGCACGGCCAGATCTTTCGTCATCTTGCCTTGTTCGATTGTGGCAACCGTTACTTTTTCAAGTGAGTCCGCGAAGTTTGCCAAGGCTTGGTTGCCATCAAGCTTGGCGCGGTGCTTTAGGCCACCTGTCCAAGCATAGATGCTTGCGGTGGAATTGGTTGATGTGGGCTTGCCTTGTTGGTGCAGGCGATAATGGCGGGTTACAGTGCCGTGGGCGGCTTCAGCCTCAACAGTTTTTCCATCTGGCGTTAGCAACACCGATGTCATCAAACCCAATGAACCATAGCCTTGAGCAACCAAATCGGATTGCACATCGCCATCATAGTTTTTGCAAGCCCAGATGTAGCCGCCTGTCCATTTCATGGCGCTGGCTACCATGTCGTCGATCAAGCGGTGTTCATAGGTTATGCCAGCCTTTTCATAGTCGGCTTTGAATTCGGTTTCATAGACAGCTTGGAAAATGTCTTTGAAGCGGCCGTCATAGACTTTCAGGATGGTGTTTTTGCTGGAGAAATAAACCGGCAGCTTGCGTTGCAAGCCATAGTTCAATGAGGCGCGCGCAAATTCAGTGATTGAGTCTTCCAAATTATACATGGCCAATGCCACGCCCGCACTTGGCGCTTTGAACACTTCGCGTTCGATCACTTTGCCATCTTCGCCAACGAATTTCATTGTCAACGTTCCCTTACCGGGGAAGGTGAAATCTGTGGCGCGATATTGATCGCCGTAAGCGTGGCGACCAATGATGATGGGCTGAGTCCAACCCGGCACAAGGCGCGGCACGTTTTGGCAGATGATGGGTTCACGGAAAATAACGCCACCCAAAATGTTGCGGATGGTGCCGTTGGGCGATTTCCACATTTCTTTCAGGTTGAATTCTTTCACCCGCGCTGCATCTGGCGTGATGGTGGCGCATTTTACGCCCACGCCATATTGCTTGATTGCGTTTGCGGCATCCACTGTCACTTGATCATTGGTGGCATCACGATGTTCCATGCCAAGATCATAATATTTCAAATCAATATCCAGATAAGGCAAGATCAATTTTGTTTTGATCAAATCCCAAATAATGCGCGTCATCTCATCGCCATCAAGTTCAACAACGGGGTTTGCGACTTTGATTTTATTCATTTGGGCTGCCTTTTACTTGCGGTTGTGGTGAGGCCTATAGCAGGGCGTTTAAGGCACTGCAATTCTGATGGATTTGCGCCAATGAAAAAATGTCCATGTTGGTTTTGGCGCTTGTCAGACGTGCTGTGGTCACATAGTTGAAGTTCAGGCGATCTGGGGTGGGACCATGGCTGAAAAACGCATAGACGCTGAAAAATTGCGTGATGAGAAATTTGGCAATCGAAATGTTATTTCGGCTTTTTTTGCTAAGTTAGGGCCGGGGCTGATTACGGGTGCGGCTGATGATGATCCATCAGGCATTGCGACATATTCAATCGCGGGTGCGCAATTTGGAACGCAACTGTTATGGACGGCTTGGTTCACCTGGCCATTGATGGCGTTTGTGCAAATGATGTGCGCGCGCATTGGCATGGTGACAGGAATGGGTCTTGCCGGTGCGCTGAGCTTTAAATTTCCCAAACCGGTGATGATGGTGGTTTGTGTTTCGTTGCTGATCGCCAACACCATTAATGTGGGTTCAGACCTTGCTGGCATGGCTGATGCTGCCGAACTTTTGAGTGGTGTAAGCTCACATATATTTGTGGTTTTGCTGGGTGTTGGAATTGGCTGGGCAGTTATTCGCTTTCGCTATCATCAAATTGCGCATGTGTTGAAATGGCTGGCGATGGTTTTGGGTGCCTATATCATTGCGGGCTTTTTAATTAAGCCAGATTGGGCAGCGGTGTTCAGAAGCTTCACAACAGTTTCTATTCCACGCAGCGGCGGCATGGCGATGATTGTTGCAATCTTTGGCACCACGATCAGCCCCTATTTATTTTTCTGGCAGGCCGCACAAGAAGTGGAAGAAGAACGAGCCAAGGGGCGGCGCATGTTGAAAAGCCGGCAAGGAGCCACCAGCAAAGAAATTGAAGACCGAATCATTGATGTGAGCGTAGGCACGTTCTTTTCAAATTTGGTAATGTTCTTTGTCATTTTGTGCACGGCCTTAACGTTGAATGCCCATGGCATTACGCAGGTTTCATCATCACACGATGTGGCCCAAGCGTTGCGACCTTTGGCAGGAAACGCAGCGATGTTGCTTTATACCCTTGGCATCATTGGTGTTGGTCTTCTTGCTATTCCAACCTTAACTGGATCAGCGGCCTATGCCTTTTCTGAAACATTTCGTTGGCGCAGTGGCCTTGATGAAAAATGGTGGCAGGCCCGGGCTTTTTATGGCGTTATGGTTCTTTCGACAGCTGTGGGGATTGCGATGGATTTTATCGGCATCAACCCGGTTTCGGCATTGTATTGGACTGCGGTTATCAATGGAATTTTGGCACCATTTTTGTTGGTGGGCGTTTTGTTGGTGGCGCGCGATGACAAGATTATGCTGGGCCAGCCCAGTTCACGTTTCAGCCAAGCTGTAGTTGGTTTTACAATTGTCGTGATGTTTGCCGCTGCCATTGGCGTTTTTGTTTTTTGACAGCGTACAACATTCATGGCAGGGCAGGGCGATGACCAGCAACACTCCTTCGACGAATGCCTTTCATTATCCGGCCTATGTAAAATATTTCACCAGCAGGGTTGGCCACAGCTTTGCATTGCAAATTGTTTCAACCGCAATTGGTTGGCAAGTTTATGCCATTACACATCAGGCGATCTATTTGGCTTATGTGGGTTTGGCAGTGTTCCTGCCGGTTTTGTTATTGGTATTTCCATCAGGCTATGTGGCCGATCATTATAACAGGCGTTGGGTTTCTGTTGCTTGTTTTGCATTGGAAGCGGCTTCGGCATTGGGGCTTGTGATATTTTCAATGGGCACGCAGGCGCAAGTTTGGCCGGTGTTTGTTTATCTGTCTTTGTTGGGCGTGGCCTCGGCATTTGGCAATCCGGCTGCGTCTGCCATTGTGCCTAATTTATTATCGAAAGAGGCTTTGCCGCACGGCATTTCGTTGAATTCGATTGCGTGGCAAACCTCTTCAATCACAGGCCCCGTGATTGGCGGCTTACTTTATGGGCTTGGCGCGGTGGTGCCTTACGCCCTTTCAATGGTGTTGCTGGGCGTTGGTGTCATTGCTCTGATTTTCATGGGCCATGTTGACCAACACAAAAATGAACAAAGCGAAGGCGGGCTTTCTACCATGTTGGCTGGCTTCTCATTTATTTTGAGTGAGCCCATTGTGCTTGGCGCCATATCGCTTGATTTGTTTGCGGTGCTGCTCGGCGGCGCTGTGGCCCTGATGCCAATTTATGCAAGCGACATTTTGCATTTGGATTCTGTGGGCCTTGGCCTTTTGCGATCTGCCCCCGGCGTTGGCGCAATTGTCGTTGGGATTTGGCTTTCAAAATTTGGCATTAAAGACCATGTCGGCAAGATTTTGTTCGTGGCCGTTGGGCTTTCA
>JAYWFC010000075.1:0-4958 GCA_043778995.1 Aestuariivirga sp. | reverse complement strand
CATGGCGTGATTATCCGGCGCGTGGATGCTTATGGGTTGCCTTCTGCTTTGCGTGTTTCAGTGGGCACAGAAGAGGCCAACATGGCGTTTGTTGCCACCCTTGCGAATTTTCTGAAATGACTGTGATGTTTAATCGCGTCGCCATTCTGGGCTTGGGGCTTATCGGTTCATCGCTTTGCCACGGCATGAAAGAAAAGGGGTTGGCCAAAACCATCGTTGGCCATGCCAAAAGTGCTGAGACACGAAAAATCGCCCTTGAGATTGGTCTGGTTTCGCAGACCTATGAACATGCGGTTGATGCGGCGCGGGATGCTGATTTGGTTATTCTCTGCGTGCCGGTTGGGGCCTGTGGCTTGCTTTCACAAGAGATTGGCCCCGTTTTAAAAGCGGGTGCGATTGTAACTGATGTGGGCTCTGTCAAAGGCGCTATTATGCGCGATTGTGGGCCGCATATCCCTCGGGGTGTTCATTTTATTCCGGGCCACCCCATTGCTGGCACAGAACAATCGGGCCCACGATCTGGCTTTGCCAGCTTGTTTCATGGGCGGTGGTGCATTTTAACGCCGCCTGAAAACTGCGACGCACAAGCCTTGGAAAAATTGACACAGTTTTGGCAGGCCTTGGGCTCCAACGTTGATGTGATGACGGCAGATCACCACGATCTGGTTTTAGCGATTACCAGCCATTTGCCCCATCTCATTGCTTACAACACCGTTGCAACAGCGGCTGATTTGGAAACGGTGACAGATTCTGAAGTGATTAAATACTCGGCCTCAGGGTTCAGAGATTTCACCCGCATTGCGGCGTCAGACCCTACGATGTGGCACGATGTGTTTCTCAACAACAAAGATGCTGTTTTAGAAATGCTTGGCCGCTTTACCGAAGAGCTTGCTGTGCTTCAGCGCGCCGTGCGTTGGGGCGATGGTGAAACCTTGTTCAATCTTTTCACAAGGGCGCGAGAAGCGCGGCGTAATATTATCGCCGCGGGGCAAGACACGGCAGCACCTGATTTTGGGCGTGGACCCAAACAGAGTTGATGGAGCGCCAAGTTCGCCACATTTTTGCCTATGGCTCTTTGATGTGGCGGCCAGATTTTGAATTTGTTTCAGCAAAGCCCGCCAAACTTGACGGTTATCATCGGCGCTTGAGTGTTTTGTCGCATCATTATCGTGGCACACCAGAAAAGCCCGGCTTGGTGTTGGGGCTGGACAATGGTGGCACCTGCTTGGGCTTGGTTTATGAAATTGCTGAAGAGGCTTGGGAAAATGTAATCACCCAAGTGCGCACGCGAGAGATGTTGGGCGATGTTTATGATGAAGCCATCAAAGAATTTTCACTGCTTGAATCCCGAGAAATAGTAACAGCGGTTACTTATCTGGTGAACCACCAAAGCATTCAATATTTTCCAAACGAAAAGCCCGAAGCCCTGCTGCCCTACATCTATCAAGGCCACGGGCTTTATGGATCTTGTTTAGATTATGTGATCAACACGATCACGCATCTGCGCCAGCTGGGAATTCATGACGAAGGGCTGGAAATATTGGCAAAGCACGTGTTGCCTTAGGGAAATTTGACTCCCGCCCTCATTTCCCCTATGTCGGCCCGATCCAAGACGCATTTTCATCGTCTCGAGGCTTTTTCACACATGGGGGTATAATTCCCGGGAGGTGTTGAAGCCAACATTCGGCAGCGAGTTTCGCTTCCGGGTGTCGTTTCGTTTTGTGTGGTCTTTGATTGAGGATAAGAATGTTTGAAACTTTAAGCGATCGGCTGTCTGGCATTTTCGATAAGCTCACGGGACGTGGGGCTTTGTCGGAGGCTGATGTTGATGTGGCCATGCGCGAAGTGCGCCGCGCCCTGCTTGAAGCCGATGTGGCCCTTGAAGTTGTAAAATCCTTCACCGAAAAAGTGCGCGAAAAGGCCGTTGGCGCTGATGTTGTAAAATCCATCCGGCCCGGCCAGATGGTGATCAAGATTGTGCACGATACTTTGGTTGAGACCTTAGGCTCTGATCAATCGGGCCTTAACTTGCGGGCCTCTCCACCTGTGGCGATTTTGATGGTGGGTTTGCAAGGTTCGGGCAAAACCACAACCACCGCGAAAATTGCCAAGCGGCTGACCGAGCGTGAAAAGCGCAAAGTGCTGATGGCCTCGCTGGATACCAGGCGTCCGGCCGCGCAAGAGCAACTTGAAATTCTTGGCCGCCAAGTGAAGGTGAACACGCTTCCAATTGTTAAAGGCGAAACGCCCATTCAAATTGCCAAGCGCGCCATGAGCGAAGCCCGCAAAGGCGCTTATGATGTGGTGATGCTGGATACGGCTGGCCGCCTTCATATTGATGAAGAATTGCTGGCCGAAGCTGCTGCTGTTCGCGATATTTGCAAGCCCAAAGAAACCTTGTTGGTGGCTGATGCTTTAACGGGCCAAGATGCCGTGAACCTGGCCCGCTCCTTTGATGAAAAGATTGGCATCACCGGCATTGTTTTAACGCGCATTGATGGCGATGGTCGCGGCGGTGCTGCACTTTCTATGCGTGCGGTTACAGGCAAACCCATTAAGCTTTTGGGCACTGGCGAAAAGCTAGATGGGCTTGAAGATTTTCATCCAGACCGGATTGCTGGCCGCATTTTGGGCATGGGCGACGTTGTTTCATTGGTGGAACAAGCAGCCCAAAACATTGACCACGAGAAGGCCAAGAAAATTGCCGAGCGGATGCGCAAAGGCGCATTTGATTTGAATGATCTGGCTGATCAATTGAAGCAAATTCAAAGCATGGGCGGCATGGGCGGTGTTATGGGCATGTTGCCCGGCATGGGCAAAGTTAAAAAACAGCTCGAAGGCGTTGACCTCGATAAAACCGTGTTCAACCGCCAGCTTGCCATTATTGGTTCTATGACCAAGCAGGAACGCCGCAATCCGAAGATTATGGATGCCAAGCGCAAACGCCGTGTGGCCGCAGGTTCCGGCACCAAGGTTGAAGATATTAATAAGCTTCTGAAAATGCACCTGCAAATGGCAGGCATGATGAAGCAGATGGGCCAAGGCAAAGGGTTGCTTGGCAAAATGATGGGTGGCCGCGCCATGCCATCGGAAGCTGAAATGGAATCTATGCAAAAGGAATTGGCGGGCCTCGACCCCAATGCTTTGCCGCCCGATATGAAAGAACTTTTAAACGCGCCGCCTTCCATGCCCTCACTTCCGGGCCTTGGTGGTGCGAAATTACCAGGTTTGGGGGGTCTGCCCGGTTTGGGCGGCAACCCGTTCAAAGGTTTTCCCGGTCTTGGGAAGAAGAAATAAACTTAAATCTCAGGAGAACTAAATTATGTCACTTAAAATTCGCCTTGCCCGCGCTGGCTCTAAGAAGCGTCCTTATTATCACATCGTGGTTGCTGCGGCGACATCGCCTCGCGATGGCAAGTTCATCGACGTACTTGGCGCGTTCAATCCGATGCTGCCAAAGGATTCAGCTGAACGTGTGAAGCTTGACGCAGCCAAAGCTGCTGAGTGGATGAAAAAGGGTGCACAGCCTACAGACCGCGTTTTGCGTTTTCTTGATAAAGCTGGTGTGGCCAAGCGCGATCAACGCAACAACCCAACGAAAGCTCTTCCTGGCAAGAAGCGTTTGGAACGTGAAAAGGCTGCTGCCGCTGCTGCTGAAAAGCTGGCTGCTGCTGAAGCTGCAAAAGTTGCAGCCGCTGCCGCCGCTGCAGCTGCCGCCGCTGCACCTGCAGAAGCACCTGCTGCTTAAGGCATTGAACGATGACGCCGCGTGACCATGTTCTCGTTGGCGTCATCATCGGTGCTCATGGCATCAAGGGCGAGGTGAAGATTAAAAGCTTCACCGCTGACCCTAAAGCATTCACATCTTACGGCCCGCTTTATTCAACAGATGGCCGCAGTTTTGAGATCACCAAGGCGAAATTCGCCAAGGATGAATTTATCTGCGCATTGAAAAATGTGACAGATCGCAATCAGTCAGAAGCCTTGCGGGGCACTGAGCTTTTTGTTTCACGTGAAAAAATGCCCAAGCTTTCGGCGGGCGAATTCTATTTGCATGATCTGGAAGGCAAGCCGGTTTTATCGGCTGGCCAGACGATTGGCATGGTTTCAGGCTTTCAAAATTTTGGCGCTGGTGAATTGCTTGAACTTCAATCGGGCGTTCTCATTCCGCTTGGGTTTGTGATTCAGGTTGATGATGCTGTCAGCATTGATTTGCCTGATGGCTATTTGGATGAGGCAAAGCCTGAATGACATTCCATGCTTCCATCTTAACGCTTTTTCCTGACATGTTTCCGGGGTCTCTTGGCTTGTCTCTGGCCGGCAAGGCATTGCGGGAAGGCAAATGGTCTTTTGATGCGGTGGATATTCGGGGGCTTGCCACTGACAAACATCGCACGGTGGATGATCATCCTGCGGGCGGTGGCGCTGGCATGGTGTTAAAACCTGACGTTTTGGCCAAAGCGATTGATGTAACGCGCCACAAAGGCCCAAGGCTATTGATGAGCCCGCGGGGTACGCCTCTGACACAAGACAAGGTGCGCGATCTGGCGCAGGGCGAAGGCTGTATGATCATCTGTGGTCGCTTTGAAGGCATTGACCAGCGGGTGATTGATCAGCGTCAGTTGGAAGAAGTTTCCATTGGTGATTATGTGCTTTCAGGCGGAGAACCCGCAGCCTTGGTGTTGCTCGATGCGGTGATCAGGCTTTTGCCCGGCGTTATGGGGCATGACCAATCCCACGCTGAGGAAAGCTTTGAGGATGGTTTGCTGGAACACCCGCATTATACCAAGCCAAATATCTGGGAAGAGGCCCAAATTCCCGATATTCTTCATTCCGGTGATCATAAGGCCATTGCCAAATGGAAGCTGGAAAAACGCCAGGAATTAACGAAATTGCGAAGGCCAGATCTTTGGGACAAATATGTCAAGACCAAAGGTTGACTTTTCCCAGTTCTTAGA
>JAYWFC010000074.1:0-5005 GCA_043778995.1 Aestuariivirga sp. | reverse complement strand
TCCAATGCCCCATGCGGTGATTGTAGGCGCAGGCCTTGGTGGCTTGGCCGCAGCCATGCGCCTTGGTGCAAGGGGCTATCGCACAACGGTTCTTGATCGGCTTGCCTTGCCCGGCGGGCGTGCAACAGTGTTCAAGCAAGATGGTTTTACATTTGATGCTGGCCCCACAATCATCACAGCGCCATTCGTGTTGGAAGAGCTTTGGAATTTCACAGGCCGCAATTTTTATGATGATGTGAAGCTGAAAGCACTCGAACCGTTTTACACCATTCGCTTTGATGATGGTGACACATTTACAAATCAATCAGATGTGGTTGCAATGCGCCAAGAAGTGGCGCGCATTTCGCCAGATGATGTTGCAGGCTATGAAAACTTCATGCGCGAAAGTGAAGCCATTTATAAAATTGGCTTTGAAAAGCTGGGCCATGTTCCATTTCAATCCATCGGCAGCATGGCCGCCATTGTGCCAGACCTTTTAAAGCTGAAAGCATGGCAATCGGTTCACGCGCATGTGGCCTCGCACGTCAAACACCCAAAGCTGCGCATGGCGCTGAGCTTTCATCCGCTGTTTGTGGGCGGCAACCCATTCCGCGCCACCAGTGTTTATAGCATGATTGCTTATCTTGAACGCCAGTTCGGTGTTCATTGCGCCATGGGTGGAACGGGCGCCATTGTTGCGGCTATGGTCAAGGTGATTGAGGCTCAAGGCGGTGAGGTTTTGTGCAACACCGATGTCGCCGAAATAACCACAAACCAAGGCCGCGCAACGGGTGTGAGGCTTCAAAATGGCGAACGCATCGACGCTGATATTGTTGTGTCAAATGCCTGTGCTGCTCACACTTATAATAATCTGATTAGCGGTGGCGCACAAAAACGTTGGACCAAGCGCAAGCTGGCCAAAGCACGCCATTCCATGTCGCTTTTCGTGTGGTATTTTGGCACGAATAAAAAATTTGAAAATGTTCCCCATCACACAATTGTAATGGGCCCACGTTATCGCGCGTTGATTGACGACATTTTTGAAAACAAAATTCTGGCCGATGATATGAGCCTTTATCTCCATCGGCCCACAGCGACAGATCCATCGTTAGCGCCAAAAGGCTGTGATAGTTTTTATGTTTTATCACCCGTGCCCAACCAAGATTCCAAACTGGATTGGAAAGCGCTTGAAGAAAAGTATCGCGTAGGCATTGGCAAACGCCTGCATGAAACCATGATGCCGGGTTTTGAAAAACACATCGTCACCCAGCGCGTGATGACACCCTTGAACTTTGAACATGATTTGCTGTCTTACAAAGGCGCTGCCTTCGGGCTTGAACCTGTGCTCACACAAAGTGCTTGGTTTCGCCCCCACAACAAAAGCGAAGAGATTGAGAACCTGTTTCTCGTTGGCGCTGGCACACATCCGGGCGCTGGTGTTCCGGGTGTGCTTTCAACCGCACGGGTGCTAGATTTGGTCGTGGCAGCCGCCGAGACATTTGCCCATGCTCGTTCCTGAATTTGCCACGCCCGCAGATTTAGCGCTTTGCCGCCAGAAGATCAGGCAAGGGTCTAAAAGCTTTCACATGGCTTCATTGCTGTTGCCAAATATCTATCGTCAACATGCTCGTGCGCTTTATGGCTTTTGCCGCATGGCCGATGATTTGGTGGATCACGCAACAAGCCCAGTTGAAGCCGTTGAACAATTGTCGCAACGGTTGAACGCCATCTATGCAGGCACGCCGTCTAATAACCCAACAGACCGCGCCTTTGCTGATGTTGTTCTTCGTTTTGCCATTCCGCGCGCTGTACCTGATGCCTTGATTGAAGGCTTTGTGTGGGATGCGGAAGGCCACCCTTATAAAACTCAATCGGATATCACCGCCTATGGCGTGCGTGTGGCGGGCACCGTGGGCGTGATGATGGCGCTGATCATGGGTGAAAGACGGCCAGAGGCTTTGGCCCGCGCGATTGATTTGGGCGTGGCTATGCAATTCAGCAATATTGCGCGTGATGTGGAAGAAGACCAGAAACTGGGCCGCAATTATTTGCCAAGCGATTGGCTGGGCGAAGGTGCCCCGAATGCGGCAACGCGCTTGGTGCAGGAAGCTGAAATAATTTACGCCCGTGCTGCTTCGGGCATTGCGCAATTGCCGCGTTCGTGTCGCGCTTCCATCAATGCCGCACGGTTGCTTTATCGTGAAATTGGGTTGGTCGCACAGCGCCAAAACCATAAGGGTCGCGCCGTGGTTTCGTTGCCGCGCAAGCTCAAACTAGTTGCTTATGCAATTTTGCAAACACCCTGGCTAAGGCCAAAACTCGCAAAACCTTTTTTGGCCGAAGGGCAGTTCTTGTTGGATGCCGTAGCAGAGGCACCCGCCCCACAAAATGTGGCCAAGGGATTTGATGAGCAAGTGGGCTGGGTTATGAAAATGTTTATTGCAGTGGAGAGCAGAAAATCGTGAGCGGCTCATATTTGTTTTTGGCAGAAGCGATGATCACATTTGTTGCTGTTGTGGGGTGGGGCGTTTGGGAATTGTACAAACTCAAAAAGCTCAAAGACAAACGCGATTAGCCAACCCGCGGCATGCGAAACGGCAACATCATTTGCACCATTGGATTTTTAAATCGGTCCAATGAAAGGCTTTCGTGGTAAGCCTCGCAAGGCTTGCCTTCCAAATTTATCTCAACATGGTTGCGTGTGTAAAATGGTGCATCTTCCAATGTTTTGATCATGCGTGGCGATGCTTCTGAATTCACGCGCCGCGCCATGCCCCACAAGCCTTTTGGCAGCGGGTGAAGCTGTGGCACCTCACGCATAATGATTTCAGCATTTTTATAAATTCGGCCAAAACTTTTACGCGATCCATCTCGCCTTTCAACGTCATATAAGACTTGCGTGCCACGTTCCGTTTCAGCGCGAAGCCAAGTCCACTTGCGAAAGCCTTTTTCCAATGGCTCTTCGCCCCAATTCATGTCGTGATACGCATTGCCGCGCCATGACAGTTCTGGGTTTTCAAAATCAACTTCAATGCGCGCCAATGGCGAAACTGCCTGCCAAAAGTGTTTGCCATCATCGTCCAACATGATGGGCGCATCATAGATATGAACAGGCTTGACTTTCACTGTGCCACGCAGCGCGAAGGGCAGGGGCATGCAGCGTTCGCGAATATCGATATGTAACTCATCGCCATGCCAACGCATCGCAGAAGGGCCAACCACGAAACTATTTTCATCCCGCGTTATGTGGCTTTTGCCACGCTCGGTCATGGCCCAGCGGCGCTTGCTCCCGTAAAGTGCAACGTTAATGGCGCAATGATTTTCTGGTGCCGCGGCTGAGTGTGAGCGAGCACGGCGATAATAAGGCGAAAAAACACTGCCGACAAAACCAATGATGGTCAGGCCGTTTTGCCCATCGTCGCTGAGCGCATCAACATACCACCAGCGATAACCGTTCTCTGCTACGGGCGCATCAAACCGCGGTCTTGCAACAAGGCTTCCGCCGCCCGCATGCCCGCCAGTGCTGCCATCGGCACGCCCGGGCCCGGGTGGGTTGACCCGCCCGCCAGATAAAGCCCCGGAATTTTCGTTCGTGCTTGCGGCCGTTGAAATGTTGCCATCCATCCGTGAGAAGCCCTTCCATAAAGTGCGCCAGAGGTGGCGGGATATAAAGTTGCAAAGTCTTGCGGGCTGCGACGAAACACGTTTTGCAGTGTCATCGTCAACCCACTTTTTTCAAGTCGGCGCAGCATATTGGTCTCAATCTCATCAGAAAAAACTTGTGCCTTGGCTGGCGCGTTGGTCAAAATCAATTTGCGGCCTTGGCCTTGGTCACACATATAAACCGTGGGGTCTAGTGCTGGGCCCGTTTGCAAGGCGGCAAATTCATTTTTATAATCATCAGAAAAAAACACCGTGTGGTGTTCAAGCTTTGCGCCACTTTCTTGCGTTGTGGCACACCATGTGAAAGCGGAGAGAGATTGATTTTGCGCCGAAGGCTTTGCCCCTGTTTTCTTAAAAGCGTCGCCCAACAAACCATCAGCCAGCGCCGTGCTGTCGCCATTAAAAATAACTGATGTGCAGGGATGGCGATTGCCCTCATTGTCAATCACAGCACTCACGCGCGATGATGTCGTTTCAATCTGCTTTGCCGAACGATTGAACAAAAATTCCACACCGGATTTGCGTGCAAGATTTTCCATTGCTAGTGCCAATTCCGCCATGCCGCCTTCAACCCGCCAAACGCCTGAAGCTTCAACATCCGCCACCAACATTAAAGTTGCAGGCGCTTGAAACGGTGATGAACCGCAATAGGTGGCATAGCGGCCAAACAATTGTTGCAGGCGCTGATCTTTAAAATAATGCGCCAAAGCGTTCCAATAGGTTTGAAATGGGTTGATGCCAAACAGATCTGCCAACGGCATGGCCGCGGCCAAACTCCATGGCGTGGGGCGTTGGCTTTTGAGGAATGGTTGGAGCAATGAGTTGTGGATGCGCTTTGCAGCTTTGGCAAATGCCTGATATCCACGCGCTTCGGCAAGTCCCGCAAAGCTGCCGATTGCATCCGCGGTTTCATCGCCATTTGCAAAAAGATCAAGCATTTGGCCGCCAGACCAATAATGCCGCGCCAAAGTGTGCAAGGGTTGAAGTGAAAGGTTATCAGCAAGGTTTTCGCCACCCCGTTGAAACAATTCTTCAAACACCCAACGCATTGTTAAAACCGTAGGGCCGCTATCAAATTGTGATCCGCCCACATGCACCGGCAACAACTTCCCACCAGCACCCGATTGCGCTTCCAAAACGGTGACGGCTTGGCCTTTTGCTGCAAGTGCAATGGCCGCAGCCAACCCGCCAGCGCCTGCGCCGATAATCACCGTTGTCATATAATTTGCCAAAGCTCTTAAAATGTGTCAGCTTACATTGACACTTAAACAAGACAAAAACAATTGTCGGTCAGGGGAAATGCTCAGATGGAACCGGAAAATCCCATTGAGAAGGCGTTAGCAGCAGCGATCAGCGGCGCATT
>JAYWFC010000073.1:0-13338 GCA_043778995.1 Aestuariivirga sp. | reverse complement strand
GGTGCACTGAGGTGGTTGATCTTGAAGCCAGCGGCATATTTCAAGCCATAACCCACCGCGCGATCAAACCCAATATGGGCAATCCATATCAATGCGATAGCGCTGAAGAAGGGTAAAACCATAAACCAACCCAATGCCAACAAGGCTGATGGCACCACATAACTGTGGCCAATATTATAGATTATGGATCCTAATCGCGCGTTGGCCAAATATCCCAACATGAAAATATCGGGCGTAAAAAATAAAATGGCGTAGAGCAGCCAACCTGAATGCATTTGGCTAAAGGCAAAAGTTGCCGCGGCAAAAACCAATGCGCCTTCTGCCCGCAATACAATATTTGGTGCACCTGTTACTGTGCCGTTGATTTGAGAGTGGGTGTTCATTTTTCTGTTCCTTTTGTTGGGATGATGTTCTCTCGCACCAAACCAAGCTGAACGCCATTGTCTATTATCGTTCACCAGCCTATCATATTTTTATGAACCCCTTTTTATCGTCTTGGGACTTGGTGCATGTTTATTTAACAGTTATGCGTGAGGGCAGCCTGTCTTCAGCCGCGCGCAAATTGCGAACATCGCAACCCACTGTGCGCAGACAAATAGAAAGCTTGGAGGCCGAACTTGCGGTGCCACTATTCACGCGAGCACCTTCTGGCCTTATTCCCACCGAAATGGGATTAGCACTGCGCACCCAAGCCGAGGCTGCTGAATCTGCCCTTGGTGCTTTTCGGCGCGGATCTTCTGCGCCCGCTCAAGACGAAGCTGGATCTGTTCGCATCACCTGTTCTGAAGTTTTTGGCGTTGAAGTGCTGCCGCCGCTGCTGACGCCATTGATGTTAAAATATCCCAACTTGAAAATTGAATTGCTGCTTTCAAACCGAACGGATGATTTGCTTAAGCGCGAGGCGGATATTGCCGTGCGTTTAACACCACCCAAACAATCTTCCTTGATTGCCAAAAAAGTGGCACCTGTTGAACTGGGCTTGTTTGCCACAACACAATTTTTAGAAAAACATCCTATGCCAAAAACGTTTAAAGAACTGGCAGAAAACAGTCCTTTCATTGGCGATGATCGCCGCGATGCTATTGCGCAGGGCCTTGCTGCAAGAAATCTTCCACAACCTAAGAACATTGCATTTGCGACCGACAATGATTTGGCCCAGCTAGCGGCCATTCGCGCCGGATTGGGCATTGGCATTTGCCAAGCCCAGTTGGCCCATCGTTCAAATTTGGTAAGGGTTTTGCCTGGTTTGGCGATCTATCTTGAGTGCTGGGTTGTTATGCACGAAGATTTAAAAACGCTGCAACGTTTGCGGCTTGTGTTTGATCATTTAACCAAGGTACTTGGCAAACCCAAACTCACTGCACCATAACGCTGATCAGTTCATGCTCCATGGCATTGCCCACTGCGGCTTCATAGCTTTGAGAAATCGAGATGGGTTGACCATTGGCATTGTAAAGGCAGAACAGTTCTTGCCCTTGCGTAAGTTGAACAGGCTGGCCGATCAATTTTGCGGCGGTTTCCGCCTCAATTTTGCGCACATAGGCCAAGGTGCCATTGCCAATTGCTTGCAGTTGGTCGGTGCTGATTGAGATTTGTGACATTTTGAACTCCATGTTTTCTAGATGGGCACGGCCACAAATATTTCAAGTGGCGCGCATGCTCTCCCGCTTGCCAAAACCTGAAATTTGGCGTTGATTGGGCCATGGCTTGATCGGCCGGTCAAAAATTCAGGGAGTTTCAAGATGATCAAAACACTGCTCGGTGCTGTTGCACTGTCCACACTGATGATTTCAGGCGCATTTGCCGCCGACGTTGGCCCCGCCATCGTGTTTGATATTGGCGGCAAGTTCGACAAGTCGTTCAACGAATCAATGTTCAACGGCGCAGAAAAATTCAAGAAAGAATCGAACGTTGCTTATGGCGAATTTGAAATTGCCAATGAAGCCCAACGTGAAGAAGCCATTCGCAACTTTGCTGATAAAGGCTATTCGCCCATTATCGCAGCAGGCTTTGCCCAAGCAGCTGCTGTTGAAAAAGTGGCCAAGGAATATCCAAATCTGAAATTCGCAATTGTGGATATGGTTGTCGATTTGCCAAATGTGGAATCCATCGTGTTCAAAGAACATGAAGGTTCATATCTTGTTGGCATGGCCGCTGCCATGGCTTCAAAAACCGGCAAGGTTGGCTTTGTTGGCGGCATGGACATTCCGTTGATCCATCGTTTCGCTTGTGGTTATGCCCAAGGTGCTAAAGGCGCCAATAAGGATGCAGCCGTCTTCCAAAACATGACTGGCGACACTGGTGCCGCTTGGAACGACCCTGTTAAGGGCGGCGAAATCACCAAAGGCCAAATGGCCAAGGGCGCGGATGTTGTTTATGCAGCAGCTGGTGCTACGGGTCTTGGCGTGTTGCAAGCTGCTGCTGATGGCGGCGCACTTTCAATCGGCGTTGATGCCAACCAAAACTATCTCCATCCCGGCAAAGTTTTAACGTCGATGATGAAGCGTGTTGACGTTGCTGTCTATAACACCATGAAAGACGGCATCGCTGGCTTCAAGCCTGGCATTCATGCCCTGGGCCTGAAAGAAGGCGGCGTTGATTATGCAATGGACGACAACAACAAAGCGTTGTTCACGGCAGATATGACAGCCAAGGTTGAAGCTGCCAAAGCCGACATCATTTCAGGCAAGCTTGAAGTGCATGACTATATGGCCGACAGCAAGTGCCCCGTTGAATAAGGAATAAGTCCTCGCCCGCTTTAGCGGGAGAGGAAAGGGGCCCACAATGCTTCAGCAATGTGGGATAGGTGAGGGGAATTCAAGTTCCGAACGCGCGGTCCCTCACCTTCCCATCGCATTGCGATGGGTCCCTTCCTCTCCCGCAGGCGGGCGAGGACATTTACACAATGACCTCACCAAACCCAGCCATTGAACTTATCAATATCGACAAACGCTTTGGTGCTGTCCACGCCAACAACAATGTTTCATTGTCAATTGCCAAATCATCAATCCATGGCATCATCGGTGAAAACGGTGCAGGCAAGTCAACTTTGATGTCGATTTTGTTTGGTTTTTATTCTGCCGACAAAGGTGAAATTCACGTCAACGGTAAGCCTGTCAAAATTAAATCCTCCACCGACGCAATTGGCTTAGGCATTGGCATGGTGCACCAACATTTCATGTTGGTTGATCCTTTTACCGTTTTAGAAAATGTCATTCTGGGTGCCGAAGGCGGCGCATTGATCGGCCCTGCTTTGGCGAAAGCGCGCGCGGAATTGATCCGCTTGGCCCAAGAATATCAGCTTGATGTTGATCCCGATGCAATCGTGGGCGAACTTCCTGTTGGATTGCAACAGCGCGTCGAAATTTTGAAAGCACTGTATAAAGGTGCTGATGTGTTGATTCTCGATGAGCCCACGGGCGTGTTGACCCCTGATGAGGCTGATCATCTGTTCCGCATTCTTGAACAACTGCGCGACCAAGGCAAAACAGTTATTTTGATCACCCACAAGCTGCGCGAAATCATGGCCATCACTGATCATGTTTCGGTGATGCGGCGTGGTGAAATGGTTGCAACCAAAGAAACGGCTTCAACTTCTGTTGAGGAGTTGGCGGAATTGATGGTTGGGCGCAGTGTTTTATTGCGCGTTGAAAAAAGCAAAGCCAAACCGGGCGAAATCGTTCTTGATGTGCGCAATCTTGTGTGGCGCGACCGCAAGGGAACACCGCGCGTTGATGGCGTGTCACTGCACGTGCGCAAAGGCGAAATCGTGGGCATCGCCGGTGTTTCTGGCAATGGCCAATCTGAATTGCTGGATGTGATTACAGGCATTGCCAAGGCAACATCGGGCCAAGTGTTTTTTGAAGGCGAGGACATAACCGCTTTGCATGACCCTTCAATTTTGCGCCAGCGCGGCATGGCCCATGTTCCAGAAGACAGGCAGCATCGCGGTTTGATCACAACATTCAGTGCGGCTGAATCTGCAATCCTCGGCTGGCAGAATGATCCGAAACTGGGCAGCGGCTATCATCTCAATTATGATGCGGTTGTGAAGCAATGCCAAAAGCAGATGCAAGAATTTGATGTGCGCCCAGCCAATCCACTGTTGAAAAGCTCTAAATTTTCAGGTGGCAATCAACAAAAGCTTATTTTGGCGCGTGAGATTGGTTCAAACCCTGATCTGTTAATTGTGGGCCAGCCAACACGTGGCGTGGACATTGGTGCCATTGAATTTATCCACAAGCGCCTGATCGAATTGCGGGATCAAGGCAAAGCTATCTTGCTGGTGTCTGTCGAGCTTGATGAAATTCGCTCGCTGTCAGATCGAATATTAGTGATGTTTGCGGGCCGCGTGATGGGTGAACTTGGGCCTGATGCTGATGAGCGTGAACTGGGCTTGCTCATGGCCGGCGTTGGGCAAGAAGCAGCATGAGCCAGCGCGGTGAACTTCCAAAATGGGTCGACATCGGGCTTATTCCAGCGATTAATCTGATTATCGCGTTGTTCATCTCTGGCCTTGTTGTTGTCATCATCGGCGAAAATCCGTTTCGCGCTTTGGTTATTATGATTGATGGTGCTTTGGGTTCTCTCAAGGGCTGGAGCTATATGTTCTATTATGCCACCAATTTCATTTTCACCGGGCTAGCAGTTTCCGTGGCGTTTCATGCGGGCTTGTTCAACATCGGTGGCGAAGGTCAGGCCTATACGGCAGGGCTTGGCGCTGCCACGCCCGGACTTTTGCTGGGCGGTGCCTTGGCAGCAGTTTTGCCCACCAGCATTTCACAGCCGATTACAATTCTCGCCGCCATGATTGGAAGTATTGCCATTGGTGCGCTTTATGGCTGGATCCCCGGTTATCTGCAGGCCAAGCGTGGCAGCCATATAGTGATTACGACCATCATGTTCAACTTCATCGCTTCAAGCGTGATGGTGTATTTGATCAACAACGTGTTTCGCCCCACCGGCAAAATGGCCGTGGAAAGCCGCGGCATTGATGACGCTTATATTTTAAACTTCCGCGAAATTGGCCGGGTGATCGGCATGAAGTTGCCATCATCACCATTGAACCCCGTGGTTTTCATCGCCTTTCTTGTCGCCTTCCTCATTTGGTATTTTTTGTGGCGCACCAAGTTGGGCTTTGAATTGCGCGCGGTGGGGGCCAATTCCGATGCAGCGGTTTATGCGGGCATCAAGCCCCAACGCATCATTATGATTGCCATGGCAATATCTGGCGGGCTTGCAGGCTTGGTGGCCTTTAATGAGGTCATTGGTGTTCAACATCGATTGTTGTTGGATTTTGTGGGCGGCGCTGGTTTTGTGGGCATCGCTGTGGCTTTGATGGGGCGTTCTCATCCCTTGGGCATTGTGCTTTCTGCTTTGCTGTTTGGCTTGCTCTATCAAGGCGGAACCGAGCTTTCATTTGCCATTCAAACCATTTCACGCGATATGATTGTGGTGATCCAAGGCCTGGTCATATTATTTATGGGCGCACTTGAAGATGCCTTCCGGCCTTATCTTGCGGCGTTGTTTTTCAAGGCGGAGGATTAGATGGATTTTTCTCTTCTGCCTGAAATTTTGTCTTCAACCATACGCATGTCGGTGCCGCTTATTTTGGCGTGTTTGGCAGGCTTGTGGAGCGAGCGTTCCGGCATTGTCGATATTGGTTTAGAGGGCAAAATTCTCACAGGTGCTTTTGCTGCGGCTTGTGGCTCATATTATTTTCACACACCTTGGGCCGGGTTGCTCTTTGCCATCATCATCTCAATCTGCATGGCATTGATTCATGGTTACGCTTCCATCACCCAACGCGGCAACCAAGTTGTTTCAGGCGTTGCCATCAACATGTTAGCGTTGGGGCTTACATCTGTCATTGGCAACAGTTGGTTCAAACAGGGTGGCAGAACACCGGCCTTGGATGATGCTACGCGCTTTTTGCCAATTAACTTTCCCGACCGAGATGCGTTGTTCACCACACCCATCATTGGCCCACTTTCTAAAATTATTTTAGACCATTCGGTCTTGACCTTTTTTGCATTTGCTTTGGTGCCGCTCACCGCTTGGGCCTTGGCCAAAACACGCTTTGGCCTGCGCCTTCGGGCAGTGGGTGAAAACCCTCATGCGGTGGATACTGCGGGCATTTCGGTTGCCAAGTTGCGTTATCAGGCCGTGATCATCGCGGGGCTGCTTTGTGGCGTTGCGGGTGCGTATCTATCAACATCACTTTCGGCAAGTTTTGTGCGTGATATGTCGGCGGGCCGTGGCTTCATGGCGCTTACGGCATTGATCTTCGCCAACTGGCGGGCGTGGCCTGCGCTTTATGCATGTTTGTTGTTTGGCTTTTTGCAGGCCATCGCAAATTTTCTGCAAGGCGCACATGTGTTTGGGTTTGAAATTCCAGTACAGTTTTTCAATGCGCTGCCTTACATTATGACAGTGATTTTGCTCGCGGGCTTTATTGGCAAATCTATTCCGCCGCGCGCGGCAGGCATTCCCTATACAAAGGACAGATGATGCAAGATCTTATCAAGGCAGCCATGGCGGCCCGCAAAAAATCTCATGCACCCTATTCCAAATTTTATGTTGGTGCTGCCATGCGCGACGAACAGGGCCGCATTCACGGCGGGGCCAATATGGAAAACGCCGCCTATCCGCAAGGATGGTGCGCGGAATGTTCGGCCATTTCACATTTGGTTATGGCGGGCGGAACACAAATTAAAGAGGTTGCGGTTTTGGGCAACGGCGATGCGTTGTGCACACCCTGTGGCGGCTGTCGCCAAAAAATTCGGGAATTTGCCAAAGGAAATGTTCAAATCCATTGCTGTACTGAAACTGGCGCTTTGATCCGCACTTTCACATTGGATGAATTGTTGCCCGCAAGCTTTGGGCCGGAGAATTTGCAATGAAGAATTTGAAATCAAAACTTGAAGGCCGCCAGCCGAAGGTTGCAATCATTCTCGGTTCAGCGTTGGGCATGATTGCGGATGCCGTGCAAGATGCAATTGCAATTCCTTATGCGGAGCTTTCTGGCTTTCCGGTTCCAAAAATTTCTGGCCATGCGGGCAAGCTTTATCTGGGCAAGCTTGGCGGCAAAGATGTGGCGGTTCTGGCTGGCCGTGCTCATGCTTATGAAAGCGGCGATGCGGCGGTAATGCGGCCCGCTTTGGAACACTTAAAAGATGCTGGAATTGAAACGCTGGTTCTCACTAATGCCGCGGGTTCATTGAAAGCGTCGATGAAGCCCGGCTCGCTTATGGCGCTGACAGACCATATCAATTGTGCGGGCATGAACCCTTTGATTGGCCAGCACGGCGATGAAAATTTCGTGTCGATGACAAATGCTTATGATGCTGATTTGCGCAAAGCCATGTTGGCCGCTGCCAAAAAAGAAAAGATCGCACTGAAGCAAGGCGTTTATTGCTGGTATTCTGGCCCATCGTTTGAGACACCTGCTGAAATTCGCATGATGCAAATTATTGGCGGCACAGCCGTTGGCATGTCCACAGCACCTGAAACAATTTTAGCAAGGCGTTTGGGCATGAAGGTTGTGGCGGTTTCAACAATTACCAACTTGGCCGCAGGCATCAAAGGCGCATCACCCAGCCACGAAGAGACCAAACGTGAAGGGGCCAAGGCCGCTGTCAACATGCAACGCCTTCTCATCCGCTTTTTCAAGGATATGAAATAGTGCTGCCTCAAGAGGTCATCCGCGCCAAGCGCGATGGCAATGAGTTGACCAGTGCGCAGGTGAATGATTTTATCAGTGGGCTGACCAGCGGCTCTGTATCGGAAGGCCAAGTGGCAGCTTTCGCCATGGCGGTTTTTTTTAAGGGCATGAGCGCTGAAGAGGCCGTGGGCCTGACATTGGCCATGCGTGATTCAGGCACCGTTTTGAAATGGGATTTGCCGGGGCCAGTTGTCGACAAACATTCAACGGGCGGCATTGGTGATAATATCTCGTTGATGCTGGCCCCCATGTTGGCGGCTTGCGGGTGTTATGTGCCGATGATTTCTGGGCGTGGCTTAGGCCACACGGGCGGCACTTTGGATAAGCTGGATTCAATCCCCGGCTATAACACCGCGCCGGGGCTAGAGCTTTTTCGAAAAGTCACACACGATGTGGGCTGCGCCATTATTGGCCAAACAGCAGATTTGGCCCCCGCCGATAAACGCCTTTACGGAATTCGTGATGTAACAGCCACGGTTGAATCTGTGCCGCTGATCACGGCTTCTATTTTATCGAAAAAGCTTGCCGCTGGTTTGGGCCATTTGGTAATGGACGTGAAATTCGGCTCGGGTGCCTTTATGGCCAAAATGGAAGACGCGCAAACCTTGGCCAAATCATTGGTCAGCGTGGCCAATGGTGCGGGCTTGAAAACCACGGCGCTGATTACAGATATGGATCAACCCCTGGCGCCTTATGCTGGCAATGCGTTGGAAGTTTTGCACGCCGTTGGCTTTTTGAAAAATGAGATCATCAACAGACGTGTTCAAGAAATAACAGTGTCTTTGGGGGCAGAGTTGTTGGTCAGTGCCGGGCTTGCATCAACACTGAGCGCTGCGCGTTTACAACTGGAGAAAGCATTGCATTCTGGCACGGCACTGGAGATTTTTGCCAAGATGGTTGCCGCATTGGGAGGGCCAAAGGATTTTATAGAGCGCCCTGAAACCCACATGAAAACAGCGGCCATTATCAAGCCCATTTTTGCCGATGATGAAGGCGTTGTGATAAAAATCGCCACACGCGATTTAGGCTTGGCCGTTATAGAATTGGGCGGAGGCCGCAGGCGCGCTGATGACAAGATTGATCACGCTGTCGGCTTGTCGCAATTGCTGGGTTTAAATTTTGTGGCTGACATGAACACGCCGCTTTGTTTTGTTCATGCGCGTGATGAAGATGCTTTTGCCCGTGCTGCATCTTTGGTGAAAGCGGCTTATCGCGTGGGCGAACATGCTGCTGAAATGTCTCCCGTTATCGAGCGCATTTCACCATGAGCCGGGTTTATCTTTTCATCATGGACGGCTTTGGCTTGGGCCACGCGCCAGATGCAGCGGCTTTTGGCGATGAGGGTTCAAACACCTTTGGCCATGTTGCAGAAAAGCATAAGCTTCATATTCCCCATCTTGCGTCCTTGGGCCTTGGTGCCGCGGCACAGGTGGCGGGCGGCATCGATCCATTTCCAACAACGAAAATTATTGGGCGATATGGTGCAGCAACGGAAGTGTCGCGCGGCAAAGATACAATCACCGGCCATTGGGAAATTGCCGGCGTGCCTTTGGATAAAGATTGGGGTTATTTTCCACAAACCATTCCGGCCTTTCCACAAGGCTTTTTGGATGAGCTGTTGAAACGCTGCAATCTGGCCGGCTTTTTATGTTTGGGTCATGCTTCGGGCACTGAGGTGATCGAGCAGTTTGGTGAAGAGCATGTAAAATCTGGCAAGCCCATAATCTATACGAGTGCGGATAGTGTTATTCAGATTGCAGCGCATGAAACACATTTTGGATTGCAGCGGCTTTATGAAGTGTGTGCTGTGGCGCGCGAACTTTCTTATGCGCTGAATATCGGGCGCGTCATCGCGCGGCCCTTTGTGGGAGAGACAGCCCAAACTTTTGAACGCACGGGCAACCGCAAGGATTATTCGGTTTTGCCGCCGCATCCAACTTTGCTGAATGTGTTGACTAATGCGGGCCGTGATGTGGTGTGCATTGGCAAGATTGGTGATATTTACGCCCATTCTGGCACGGGCCGCGAGATTAAAGTGTCAGGCATGGATGTTTTGACACAAACGACTTTCAACGAAATGCCCAAGTTGAAAGACGGCGGCTTTCTGATGGTAAACTTTGTGAACTTCGACACCGATTTTGGCCACAGGCGTGATGCCGCGGGCTATGCCACATTGCTGGAATATTTTGATCTGTGGTTGGGCAAGGCAATTGCACTGTTGGGGCCAGACGATCATTTGGTGATTACAGCTGACCACGGCAACGACCCAACGTTTAAAGGCACAGACCACACCAGAGAACGCGTTCCCGTGTTGTGGCTGGGCAGCAAACATAAAGCTGGCAGTGTGGGTTTGCGCGAAAGTTTTGCCGATATCGGCCAAACGATTGCAGGCTTGCTGGGCGTTGGCCCCTTGAAAGCCGGAACAAATTTTTAGTTCTCGCGTTTTAACACAGCGCGCAAAACATCTTTCACGCCAATCGCACCCGCAAATGTATTATCATCATTGAACAGTGCCACAGGGGCGGTTTCAGATTTGTGCATGGCCAGCATGACGGTTTTTAAACTTGTGCCTGGCGTTGCCCAAAACACCGGACGAGACTTTGCGGCAAACGTTACATCAGCATCAACACACGATGTCCATTCGGCAACACCACCATCGCGTTCAACTGAAGTGACGCGGTTGTCTTTGCCCAGTTTGAACCGTGTGGTTTTGCGCCGATCAAGCCAAATCCAACCACCCTTGTCTTTTTCCAATTCATTCAAGCCCCGCATCACATTCCACGCCGTGAGAACCGAGAGAGGATTCACATTGGCGATGAATTCGCGCACATAGTCATTGGCGGGCCTCAGCACAATATCTTCTGGGCGGCCAGATTGCACAATGCGCCCGCCTTCCATGATGGTGATGGTGTTGCCAATCTTCAGCGCCTCTTCCAGATCATGGCTGACGAAGATGATGGTTTTTTTCAAAGTTTTTTGCAGTTGCAAGAGCTCGTCTTGAAGCTTGGTGCGAATGAGGGGATCAAGTGCCGAGAAGGGTTCATCCATCAACAAGATGGGCGCTTCCGTGGCAAACGCCCGGGCCAGCCCCACGCGTTGCTGCATGCCGCCTGATAATTCATGGGCATGTTTATTTGCCCATTGATCAAGGCCCACAAGCTTTAATTGCTTATCAACGCGGGTTTTGCGTTCAGCATCAGGCACACCCGCCAATTCCAAACCCAGCCCCACATTTTCAGCCACCGTGCGCCATGGCAACAAGGCAAATTGTTGAAACACCATGGCCACTTGTTTTTGGCGCACACGGCGCAAGGTTGGTTCATCACAAGTGACAACATCAATCATCTTGCCGCTGTCACGCACCAGAACCGACCCGCGGGTCACGTCGTTGAGGCCGTTCACAGCCCTGAGCAAAGTGGATTTGCCAGAACCTGAAAGCCCCATCAAAACTGAAATCTCACCTTCCTTCACATTCAGGTTGGCCCCTGCAGCACCCAACACACAACTGGTTTTCGCCAGAATTTCTGATCGGGTTTTGCCTTGATCAAGCATGGCCAAGGCTTCGCGCGTATCAGCGCCAAACATGATGTCGACATTTTTAAATTCAACAATGTTGCTCATGCGCTTTTCTTTCTGTTCGATGCCAAAACCCGATCTAAGATGATGGCCAAAATAACAATGGCCAAGCCCGCTTCAATGCCCAAGGGAATGTTGCGGTTGGCCAAGGCCTTGTTCACGGGGTTGCCCAAGCTTGGCGCACCAATCAATGTTGCAAACACCACCATGGAAAGCGACAGCATAATACATTGCGTAAGCCCCGCCATGATGGAGGGCAGAGCCGCCGGCAGTTCAACCTTCCACAGCAACTGGCTTTTTGTGGCACCAAAACTTGTGCCCGCTTCCAGCATGGGTTTTGGAATTGTCGTCAGCCCCAGATATGTCATGCGCACCGGCGCTGGCATGGCGAATATGATCGTAACGATCAAAGCCGGCGCTGCGCCTAAGCCAAACAAAATGAGAATGGGGATAAGATAAACGAAGGTGGGCATGGTTTGCATCAAATCCATGGTGGGTTGCATCACCCGCCACACGTTGGGTTTGTGTGCGGCCCAAATGCCTAAAGGCACACCGCCCGCCATGGAAAGGGCTGTGGCTGAAACCACCAGAACCAAGGTTTGGATGGTTTCTTTCCATAGGCCTTGATTGACGATGAACAACAGGCCTAACAAGACACCGACAGTGAGCGGAATGGAGCGGCGCAAAAAATAAGTGGACGCCGCAAAAACGCAAGCCATCACCATGGGGTTGACCAGCAACAGGCTAGCCGTTGTGCCTTCCACAATAAAATTCAAGCCAAAGGTTAGCGCGTCAAAAAACCATTGCAAATAGGTGGTGATAAGTTCCACCAGCGCCTTGCCCCATTTGCCAACTTGAATTTTGCCATTGGCATCAATCAACCACGAAATATTTTCCATTGTTCCACCCCACGTCTCGCCCACTTATTTTTTTCTTAGCATGCCACAAAGAAAAACCGGCGCAAGTTGCCTTGACGCCGGTTTGTCATTTCATTTTTTGGTGCTTTAACCGTTGAGCGCTTTGGCCAAGGCGGCCGCTGCATCACCACCGTCAATGGTGGTCACACCAGCAAGCCAGGCTTTTGCAGCATCAGGATTGGCTTTCAGCCAAGCTTTTGCAGTGGCTTTTGGATCAGCTTGGTCTTTCAGAACCGGGCCCATCATAGCGCCTTCCATGGCCAAGTTAAATTTCAGGTTCGACAACAGCTTGCCAACATTGGGGCATTCTGTGGTGTAGCCAGCGCGCACGTTGGTGGCCACAGTTGCTGCACCAAAACCAGAATCGCCCATGCCATCAAGATAAGAGATTTTCATTTCGCCCATAACCGGATGCGGTGTCCAGCCAAGGAAGATGATCCAGTCATTAGCCTTCATAGCTTTTTCGGCTTCGGTCAACATGCCAGCCTCAGAGCTTTCAACCAATTCAAAACCATCTAAATTGTTTTTCTTATCTGCAATCATGGTGGAGATGATGCGGTTGCCGTCATTGCCAGCTTCAATGCCATAAATCTTGCCGTGGAACTTGTCTTTGAACTTGGCCAAATCAGCCAAGCTTTTCACGCCAGCATCAGCCACATACTTTGGCACCACAAGGCCATAGCCTGCGCCATCGAGGTTCACACCAATATTCTCAACCGACTTGTCGTCCATATAGGCTTTCACATCGGCTGTCATCGAAGGCATCCAATTGCCAAGGAAAACATCAATGTCTTTTTTCTTCAACGCGCCATAGGTAATGGGCACGGAAAGGGTTTTAACTTCCGGCGCATAGCCCAAAGCTTCAAGCACAACTGAAGTTGCACCCGTTGTCACTTGAATGTCTGTCCAGCCCACATCAGCAAAACGAACGGCTTTGCACGATGCGGGTTCAGCGGCATACGCCGAGCTGGCCATAGCAATAAGGCCAAAGCCCGCCACGATTGATTTAAATGAAAGTTTCATGATGGTGTTTCCTTGAAATAATGCGTGCTTGAGCCTGCCTGTTGTTTTTCACAGGCTTTGTCAGGTGAGCAGTGAAGCCAATTGGTGAAAAAAACGCAA
>JAYWFC010000072.1:0-13397 GCA_043778995.1 Aestuariivirga sp. | reverse complement strand
GAAGGCACACAAGGCGCATTTAAAGCGGTGGAGGCATAAATGTATCGCTATGACGAATTCGACGCCAAATTTGTGAATGAGCGCACTGCTCAATTCCGCGATCAAGCCAATCGCCGTCTTTCAGGTGAATTAACCGAAGAAGAATTTCGGCCGCTGCGTTTGATGAATGGCCTCTATTTACAGCTCCACGCTTATATGTTGCGCGTGGCAATTCCTTATGGAACTTTGTCTTCAAAGCAAATGCACCAGTTGGCGATGATTGCTGATAAATATGACAAGGGTTATGGCCACTTTACCACCCGCCAAAACATTCAATATAATTGGATCAAGCTGGAAGACACGGCCAACATTTTGCAAGATTTGGCCGATGTTGAAATGCACGCTATACAAACGTCTGGCAACTGCATCCGCAACGTAACAACCGATCAATGGGCCGGTGCTGCAGCAGATGAATTGGCAGATCCACGCCCCGTGGGAGAGTTGATCCGCCAGTGGTCTTCGCTGCATCCAGAATTTTCATACCTGCCGCGCAAGTTCAAAATCGCTATTACGGGTGCGCCCCATGATCGGGCGGCTGTAAAGGTGCACGACATCGGTATGCGCCTGCATAAAAATGATCAAGGCAAAGTGGGTTGGGAAATAATGGTCGGTGGTGGCCAAGGCCGCACCCCAATGATTGCCGTTACCGTGCGTGACTTTCTGCCCGAAAATGAATTGATCGCATATCTTGAAGCCATCATGCGGGTTTATAATCTTTATGGCCGCCGCGATAATAAATATAAAGCGCGGGTGAAAATTCTTGTCCACGAGCTGGGCGCAGAAAAATTCAAAGCAGAGGTAGAGGCTGAATATGCCAAACACCCAGCACAAGAAACCCAAGTTGAAATGCGTGAATTGGCTCGCATTGCCGAATATTTCAAGCCGCCCGCTTTTGAAAAGCTGTCGCGTTTTGCCCCACATTTTGAAGATGCAAAACGCAGCAACGCTGATTTTGCAGGTTGGGCTCGCAACAACTTGGCGGCCCATCAAAAAGATGGCTACACCATCGTCAATATATCGCTGAAACCCGAAGGTGGAATTCCAGGAGATGCAACGGGTGAACAAATGCGCACCATGGCAAATTTGGCTGCACAATTTTCGTTTGATGAATTGCGCGTAAGCCACGCCCAAAACATCGTGCTGCCACATGTGAAATTGGAAGACGTATTTGCCATTTGGCAAGCATTGGATAAAGCGGGCTTAGCTTCAGCAAATTATGGTTTGGCGGGCGACATTATCGCCTGCCCGGGCATGGATTATTGCTCGCTCGCCACGGCCCGTTCAATCCCTATTGCCCAAGCCATCAGCCGCAAATTTGCTGATGTAGCTGTGCAGGAAAATTATGGCCCGCTCAAAATCAACATCTCAGGCTGTATCAATGCCTGCGGTCATCACCACGTTGGCCATATTGGCATTCTTGGGCTTGACAAAAAAGGCGAAGAATTTTTCCAAATCACGCTGGGCGGTTCGTCAACTGAAAATGCATCCATCGGCACAATTTTGGGGCCAGGTTTCGCCGCCCATGAAGTGCCCGATGCTATCGAAACCATTCTCCAAACCTATGTGAAACTACGTGTGCCGCAGGAAGATTTCATCTCAGCCTATCGCCGCTTAGGCCCAAAACCTTTCAAGGAGGCACTTTATGCCGCTGCTTAAAAACAACGCCTTTGTGGCCGATCAATTTGTCAACCTGGGCGATGAAGAAGCCCTGCCAGAAACAGGCAAGATCATTGTATCCTTCACGCGCTTGGCGCAGGAGTGGGACAGTTTAGCCAAATTCACTGGTGTGTTGGGTTTGCGGCTGTTGAACACGGATAAAGTGGAATCACTGGCACCATACATTTCACAAATTGCTTTGATTGTTCTGTCTTTCCCGGCCTTTGGTGATGGTCGCAGCTATTCTTTGGCCCGCGCTTTGCGCCTTGATGGCTATCGCGGTGAACTTCGCGCAGAAGGCAATGTTCTGCCCGACCAATTGCAGTATATGCGTCAAGTGGGTTTTGACTCATTTGTTGTGACAGATCGTTTCCCGCTGCAAACATGGCAAGCTGCCGGCCATCAAATGTCGCTGGCCTATCAACGTGGCCTGTTCCGCCAAGCCCAAGAAACCGAAGTTTGGTCAACCCGCCAACAGGGTTTTGCACCATGGGAAGAACAACCCCATGCCGGTTAATGAAAACCAACTGCTTGAGGCCTATGCAGGCCTTGAAGGCCGCACATTAATAGCAACTGCTGCAAAAGATTTTTCGGGCCGCATTGCATTGTTGTCTTCTTTCGGCGCTGAATCTTCGGTGTTGCTGCACATGGTTTCAGAAGTTGATCGACACCTGCCAATAATATTTTTGGATACGCTCAAGCTGTTTCCCGAAACCATTGCTTATCGTGATCGGTTGGTCCGTGAATTGGGCCTAAAAGATGTTCGCGTGTATCAGCCTAATGTTGCAGATATTGAACAAGATGATCCCGCTGGCACGTTGCATTTAAACAACCCCGATAAATGCTGCAATATTCGCAAAACATTGCCCATGGAAAAAGCTTTTCAAGGGTTTGATGCCATGATTTCAGGCCGCAAGCGCTTTCATGGCGCCACGCGCTCTGATCTGAAGTTTGTAAGCTTTGATGACAAGCGCGTAAAAATTGAGCCATTGGCCGCTTTCTCTGGCTTTGATCTGCAGAATTATATGATCAAGCACCAGTTGCCGTCTCATCCATTGAAACTTGCAGGCTATCATTCCATCGGCTGTGCGCCGCTCACCTGCACGTCGGTTGGCGGATCTGCCGATAATCCTCGCGCTGGCAGGTGGATGGGCCAAGAAAAAACCGAATGCGGCATTCATTTTACAGCCAACGGCAAGATTATTCGTGCAGACCAACGCGGCATCGCAGCTTAACGAAATAGGAGAAGGCCATGGTAGACATCATCGCAAAAAAGGCGAATTCGAACCCGCGTCGGTCAATCGCAAAAGCCATAAGCTGGCGCATTCTTGGATCTTTGGATACGGCGTTCTGGGGCTACGTTTTTTCAGGCTCGCTTAAAATTGCGGGCTCAATCGCCTTCTTCGAAATCATCACCAAAATAGCGCTTTATTATTTCCACGAAAGGGCTTGGGCCCATTCACGCTTTGGTTTGAGGAAGATTGAGCCCCTGGCAGAATAAGGTAGAGGGGCCAAACCCCACCACCTATGCCTTTAACGCCTCTTTCAAATCCGCGATTAAATCTTCCACATCTTCAAGCCCAACAGATAGGCGCAAGTTTCCATCTTTAATGCCCATAAGTTTGCGCGCGTCCGGGCCGATATTTTTATGGGTGGTTGTGGCCGGGTGCGTGATCAATGATTTGGCATCGCCCAGATTATTTGAAATGTCGATAATTTTCAACTTGCGCAAAACATTGAAAGCTTCAGTTTTTCCGCCCTTCAGATCAAATCCTACCATGGTGCCGCCCATTTTCATTTGTCGGCGAGCAAGCTTCACTTGTGCGTGGGTGTCGTGGTGAGGATAATAAACCCGTTCAATAACGTTGGATGAAGCCAAAGCCTCTGCAACCGCCTCCGCAGATTTGCTTTGCGCCTCCACCCGAAGCTTCATGGTTTCCATGCCCTTGAGCAAAACCCAGGCATTGAAAGGTGAAAGCGTTGGCCCCGTGTGGCGCAAAAACGGTTTCAACAATTCTTCTTTGAATTTAGAGGTTGATAAAATCATGCCGCCAAAAACCCGGCCCTGCCCGTCTGTGTGTTTGGTGTTTGAATAAAATACCACATCAGCACCCAAGGCCATGGGCTTTTGCAAAATAGGCGTGGCAAAAACATTGTCCATCACCACAACCGCTCCTGCCTTGTGGGCAATGTCGCTGATCATGGCAATATCAAGAACTTCTAAAAGCGGGTTGGATGGCGTTTCAAAAAATACAACCTTGGTTTCTGGCCGCATTGCGGCCATCCAGGCCGCTGCATCTGTGCCATCAACCAAAGTATGAGTCACGCCAAAGCGCGGCAAAATTGAAGTGATAATTTGATAGCAAGAACCGAACAACGCTTTGGAAGCAACAACATGGTCGCCCGCTTTAAGCTGGCAACCCAGTGCGCCCCAACAAGCTGCCATGCCCGAAGCAACGGCATAACAACTTTCAGCTCCCTCCAACAGGCGGAACCGCTCTTCCAACATGGTAACAGTGGGGTTGCCATAACGGCCATAAACATAGCCTTCCTCTTCGCCGTTAAAGCGCCGTTCAGCCGTTTCTGGGTCGTCATAAACATATCCAGATGTGAGATATATGGCTTCCGATGTTTCGCCATGCTCTGAACGCGTTAATCCGCCACGCACAAGTTTGGTCTGATCACCCCAGCCAGAAGGGTTTTGCTTCTTAGTATATTTGCCCTTGATCATTGTATTCGTGCCCTTAGCTCTGAACCCAAGGAAGCCCAGCGGCCTTCCAGCCATTCACTTTGGCACGGTGGCCAGAAGCGTCCTTATCGCCCTCAAAACCTTGGGCCACATTCCAACAATTGGTAAAACCCGCCTGCGTTAATGCCGTAGCCGCTGAAGCAGACCTTGCACCAGAACGACAAATGCACAAAATTTCGGTGTCCTTCGGCAAGCCCATCGCCTCAATCTCAGTGGCGAAATTGCCGTTCACATCCATCGTCGGATAAACCTGCCAAGACAAGCGCACCAAACGATCGACTTGGGGCACGCCCACAAATGTCCATTCTGGTTGGGTCCGCACGTCAATCAAAACGGCTGCTGCATTAGCCTTCAAGCGCTGGTGAGCTTCAGTTGGTGGAATATCGCCTTGATACATGGTTTGATCCTGTTGTTTCATTGTTCATAGCAAAGCAAATGCCTATGGCCAAGCAAAAGCGAAGCTGGATAGAGTGGTTAAATTTTCTGGCGCTGCACTATAATTTTCTAGCGCTGCATTATAAGCCCAGCACTGGTATCATTACCCAAAATAGGATTCCCAAACATGGCAAAAGCTCTTCCCAAACACGTAGATGTTGCAATCATTGGTGGCGGCATCGTTGGCTGTTCGATTGCCTATCATCTCACAAAAATCGGCATAACCAGCGTTGCTGTGCTTGAACGCAAACAACTCACCTCAGGCACAACGTGGCATGCTGCAGGGTTGGTTGGTCAATTGCGCGCATCCCGCAACCTCACTGAGCTTGCCAAATATACCACCGGCCTGTTCGAAGGATTGGAAAAAGAAACGGGGCAAGCCACAGGTTTCAAACAAAACGGCTCAATCTCTTTGGCATTGAATGATGGTCGCCATGAAGAACTGTTGCGCGGCGCGTCCATGGCCAAAAACTTTGGCCTTGATGTGCAAGTGATCTCACTGGGCGAAATCAAAGATCGCATTCCGCACTACAATTTGGATGGCGTTAAAGGTGGCGTGTTTTTACCCAAAGATGGTCAAGTGAACCCGATTGACGTCACTCAAGCTTTGGCCTCCGGCGCTAAATCACGCGGCGCACAGGTTTTTGAAAATACAAAAGTCATCCGTATACTGACAAACAATGGCAAAGCCGTAGGCGTAGAAACTACCGATGGCACAATCATGGCCGACAAAATTGTCATCGCCACTGGCATGTGGAGCCGTGAACTGGGCCGCAGCGTTGGCGTGAATATTCCGCTTCATGCCTGCGAGCATTTCTACATCGTATCAGAACCCATCGATAAATTGCCGCGCAATATGCCTGTTGTGCGTGTGCCCGATGAATGCACCTATTACAAAGAAGATGCGGGCAAGTTAATGGTTGGCGCTTTTGAACCCGTTGCAAAACCATGGCCAGCATTAGGGGTGGGCGGTGGCGGCATCGATGACGAACACGCCTTTGTAACTTTGCCAGAAGATATGGATCATTTTGAACCCATCTTGGCCAATGCCATTGCGCGTGTTCCCCTGCTAGAAACAGCTGGCATTCAATTGTTTTTCAACGGGCCAGAAAGCTTCACGCCAGATAATCGTTATTACCTTGGCGAGGCACCCGAACTGCAAAACTGTTATGTGGCCACGGGGTTCAATTCAATTGGCATTCAATCTTCCGGCGGCGCTGGTTTAGTTCTTTCACAGTGGATTAAAAACGGCCATCCGCCAATGGATGTGAACGGCATGGATATTCGCCGTATTCACCCATTCCAATCTGTACGAAAATACACACATGATCGCGTCACCGAAACACTGGGCCTGCTTTATGCGATGCACTGGCCTTATCGCCAGGCTGAAACAGCACGAGGTGTGCGGCGTTCACCATTTCATCAGTATACTGATAAATTAGGCGCAGTTTTTGGTGAGGTAAATGGCTGGGAACGCCCCAATTGGTATGCACTGCCCGGCCAAAAGCGCGAATATGAATATTCATATGGTCGTCAGAATTGGTTTCCCAATGCCCAAAGCGAAGCCGATGCGCTAAAAAATGATGTGGTGTTTTTTGATCAATCATCCTTCGCAAAATATGAAGTGCAAGGCCGTGATGCCTGCGCTGTTTTGAACATGATTTGCTGCAACAACGTTGACGTAGAAAATGGCCGCATTGTTTATACGCAATGGCTGAACGACCGTGGCGGCATTGAGGCTGATCTCACTGTCACGCGCTTGGCGCAGGATCGTTTCTTGGTGGTCACAGGTGCTGTGCCACAAACGCGCGATTTGGCGTGGCTGAAAAAACACATTCCGGCAGATGTTCATTGCGTGGCAACCGATGTAACATCGGGCTTGCCCATGCTTTCCATCATGGGCCCAAAATCACGCGCCTTGCTCGAAAAGTTATCAGGCACAGATCTATCAAGCGCCGCCTTCCCCTTTGGCACATCGAAAGAAATTGAAATTGGTTATGCCCGCGTGCGTGCCAGCCGTATCACTTACGTTGGCGAATTGGGTTGGGAACTTTATATGCCGGCAGAATTTGCCGGCCATGTGTTTGAAACTATCCAAACTGCTGGCCAAGAATTCAACTTAGTACCCGCCGGCATGCACACATTGAACAATGCCCGCATGGAAAAAGCCTATCGCCATTGGGGCCATGATATTTCAGACGAAGAAACTCCCCTTGAAGCGGGTTTAGGTTTCACTTGCGCGTGGGAAAAGCCCGGCGGATTTATCGGCAAAGAAGCTTTGTTGAAACAACGTGCCCTGCCCCATTTGCCCAAGCGCATGGTATGCTTGGCGCTGGAAGATAATTCTGAAACCGCACCGATGATTTACCACGAAGAGCCTGTTTTTAGAAACGGTGTGAACGTCGGTTCCACGACTTCTGGCGCTTGGGGCCACCGGGTCGGCCGCTCGCTTGGTTTGGCCTATGTGAAAGACGATGCGGGCGTTACTAAAGAATGGATTGAATCTGGAACGTGGGAAGTTGAACTGGCGTGGAAAAAATATCCTGTAAAAGTCCAGCTCTTTGCTTTCTATGATCACAAAGGTGAAAAAATTAAAGCATGAACGCCCGTGCCAGCACGAGCGCTTTACCCTCAATTCATGCTTAAGCCTGATCTCATTCCCCGTCAGGCGTATGTATCTGCTATTTCTTTCCCCAAAAGCATCCCCAACTGAAACAGAAGGGGCCCTTTGGAGTTGGGGCGGCTCCATTTGACCCACCAAGAGCGGCGATGAGAGAATGCTTTTAGCTAGTTTTGTCAGCGCTTTGCGTCTAGTTTCCAAGAACTGGCTTAAACTCGTTCGGTATTTCGCAATTTTGTTCTTTATTCCGAACACCACGCCACCTATATTATACAAAACAAGGAGCGCAAAATGACAGTACAATTGGGCGACATTGCCCCAGATTTTGAAGCCGATACCACCGAAGGCCGCATTCGCTTTCACGATTATATCGAAGGATCGTGGGCCATGATGGTCTCTCACCCGAAAGACTTCACTCCCGTTTGCACAACGGAATTAGGCTCCATGGCTGTTAAAAAGCCAGAGTTTTATAAGCGTGGGGTGAAGATGATCGGCATTTCCGTTGACAGTGTTGATGATCATCTGCGCTGGAAGCAAGATATCAAAGATGTGTCTGGCAGCGAAGTGAGCTATCCGATGATCGGCGACCAAGACCTGACTGTGGCCAAGCTTTACGGCATGATCCACCCAAACGCTTCCGGTAACGCCAGCACGCGGACAGCGGCAGACAATGCCACAGTGCGCAATGTTTACATTATCGGCCCTGATAAACGCATCAAGATGACAATGACCTATCCAATGAGCACTGGTCGCAACTTTGATGAAATTCTGCGCGTCATCGACTCGTTGCAGCTTACCGCAACAAAGTCAGTGGCAACGCCAGCGAATTGGAAACAGGGCGAAGATGCAATCATCCTGGGTTCAGTTTCTGATGACGCTGCGAAAGAAAAATTCCCCCAAGGCTGGAAAACCGTGAAGCCTTATTTGCGCGTGGTGAAGCTGAGCTAATTCCGCTTCAGCTGCCGAATATTTTCTGCAACATCCAGATATCAGATTTACAAGTGTCCGCGGCCAAAACGTCGCGGGCATTTTTATTGTCCACGCTGTCCAACGCCAAAGCAAAATAACCGCAATGGTCAAGCTTGTTCAGGTGCCCGTGATTGGAATTGAAATAGGGGAAAGTTTCGGGATGGGCCGTAAACTCCGCCGCCTTAGCAAATGCCAATTCAAGTTTTTTCCCCGCGGGAGTCGCCGATATTTTCGCATCACGCTCGCTCAAAATCGATGCCGAAAGCCAAGCCGGCAGCAACGCATAGTGAGTATAGGCAATGCCGTTCACGCCCTTATCAGCGCCACCACAATGGTCTGATGAATTGCTGCGGCAAATTTCCAACGGCATCGTTCCATCGTCAGCCACGCTGGCAAGAAGAAGCTCTTGCCATCTCGCGGTTGCTTTTTGAAAGCCTGCTTTGTCATTAGTAAAATCTGCAATCGTTAAATCCAGCAAATTGCCCCAAATTCCACGATTGTTGGCGTCCGCACTCAACGTCATGGGCGCAACAATGTTTTTCAGCCACGCTGCAAAGGATTCTGGATTCCATCCATCCTGAACCCAGGAAGCGGCAACAACCAATTGCGCCACATTGAAATTAATGTCTGAACGCCCCTGCGCCGTGCTTGCCAATTTCATGGTACCTGCCCAAGCATCGGCCAACATTTGCGCGTGCTTGGCATATTTGCTTTGACCCGAAATTCGAAAACAAAGTGCCGCACGATAAGCCATTCGAATATCGCCTGTGAAGCCTTTGGCTTGGCCATCATCGGGGTTGGCACCCACGGCGCTATAATGTGGCTGGGGCGCAAAATCTGTCACCGCATGATCTGGTGAGCCCAATTCAGAATCGCATTTTTTAATAAGACCACGCGTAAGTTTGGCATTGGCTTTAATGGCCGAAATTCGCGCATCACTCACCAGCAAAGGCTGGGCCTGTGCCGCTGTAACCCAGCCGAAAATCAATAAGGCAATAAGCCTTACCACCATTGCGGTGCCTTGAATTTGCCCGCGGCCTGTTCAATGGCAAAGGCTGTTTGAAACAAGGTTTCTTCGTCAAAGGGTTTACCAATCAACTGCAAACCAAGTGGCAAGCCAAGTTCAGACAAGCCGGCCGGAACTGCAATACCAGGAAGGCCAGCCATATTCACAGTCACAGTGAAAATGTCGTTCAAATACATTTCAACAGGGTCCGTAATTTCGCCGGGCGCAAAGGCGGGTGATGGTGTTGCTGGTGTCAGCACCACATCACACTTGGCCCATGCCTCGTCAAAATCACGTTTAATCAGTGTACGGACTTTTTGCGCCTTCACATAATAGGCATCATAATAACCTGCTGATAAAACATAAGTGCCAACCATAACGCGGCGCTGCACTTCGCGGCCAAAACCAGCGGCACGGGTTTTCTCATAGGTGTCAATCAAGTCATCACCAGACACACGCAAACCATAACGCACGCCGTCATAGCGCGCCAAGTTTGATGAAGCCTCAGCCGGTGCCACGATGTAATAAGCTGGCAGCGCATATTTCGTGTGGGGCAACGAAATTTCAACAATCTCAGCGCCCTGCTCTTTCAACCACTGTGCGCCTTGGTCCCAAAGCGCATTGATCTCAGAAGACAAACCATCAGGCCGATATTCTTTTGGAATGCCAACGCGCAAGCCTTTTAGAGGGCGGCCCAAAGCCTTTTCATAATCAGGCACTGGCAAATCAACCGATGTCGTGTCCTTCTCATCAACCGAAGCCATGGCTTGCAGCATGATGGCTGCATCGCGCACATCGCGTGCAATTGGCCCTGCCTGGTCAAGCGATGATGCAAAGGCAATCGTGCCCCAGCGTGAAACGCGTCCATAAGTGGGCTTAATGCCAACGGTCCCCGTAAAAGCCGCTGGCTGCCGAATAGAACCACCAGTATCAGTTGCAGTGGCCGCCGCACACAAATGCGCCGAAACCGCGGTAGCAGAGCCGCCAGAAGAACCACCGGGCACCAGCGATGCATTTGAATTTTTGCGCCGCCAAGGGTTAACAACCCCGCCGTAATAACTTGTCTCGTTGGAAGATCCCATGGCAAATTCATCCATGTTCAACTTGCCAAGCATCACAGCGCCCGCGTTCCACAGGTTTTGTGTCACGGTTGATTCATAACCGGGCTTGAAACCATCCAAAATGTGGCTGCAAGCCTGGGTGTGAACGCCCTTGGTGGCAAACAAGTCTTTAATGCCCAGTGGAATTCCCTCTAAAGCTCCACCACTGCCAGCTGCCAATTTCGCATCAGAAGCCCGGGCCATGGCGCGGGCTTGGTCTGGCGTGGTGGCAACATAGGCGTTCAATGCTTTGGCTTTTTCAATGGCCGCCAAATAAGCATCTGTCAGTTCAAGCGCAGAAAATTCGCGCGCCTTCAATTTGGCAAGGGCCTCGGCGATGGTGAAATTTGTGAGAGACATTATTCAACCACCTTGGGAACCATAAAGAAATTGTCTTCAGATTGTGTCGAAGCAACAATGGCCGCTGCATAGTGACCATCTGTCACCACGTCTTTGCGTTTTTTCATGTCTGTTGCCACAACGGATGTCAGGGGCTCAATGCCCGTCACATCAACTTCATTCAGCTGCTCAACAAATGCCAAAATGGCATTGAGTTCACCAGCCAATTTCGGCACGTCTTTTTCTTCAACTTTAATGCGTGCCAAACGCGCCACGCGGCGAACGGTTTTATCATCAACAGACATTACGGATTCCTTCTTGGCCTTGCGAATAGCAAAGCATCAAGAAACGCGCAACTTGGCTTTCTGTTGGCCTTGATCATCAAAATTTGAAGGTTCAAGCCATGTCTCAAACCCAGCCTTAATACGCGGCCATTCGCTATCAAGGATGGAGAACCAAGCAGTATCTCTGTTACGGCCCTTCACAATCATATGTTGACGGAAAACACCTTCAAATGTGAAACCGAAGCGCTTTGCAGCCACAATGGATGGCGCATTCAAGGCATTGCATTTCCATTCAAAGCGGCGGCAGCCCAAATCTTCAAACGCATGGCGCATGAAAAGATAAGTGGTTTCAGTGGAAGCGCGCGTTTGCTGCAATTCTGGTGTGATCATTATGCCGCCAAGTTCAATGACACCATTGGCCTGGTCTGCCCGCATCAAAGACCCCATGCCCAGCGCAACGCCACCTTTCACATAGGCATAAAACCACGGGTCGCGCTTTTCAGCCATGGCTATAAGCCAAGCTGTAAACGATGCTTCATCGGCATAGGGGCCAGAAAACAAATAGACCCAAACATCATCATGGCCTTTAACAGCATTCCAAAGTTGCGGGCCGTGTCTGGCAGCGTCTAGGGGTTCAAGGCGGACATATTGGCCGTTAAGTGGCCGCAGGTCTGGCAACAAGCCGCTGGGAAGCGGGCTAACGATGGGGCCGACAGGCCTCGCAGTATGCTGTGTCATTTCCGTCAGTTAGCATGTATAATCTGAGAAGTCATGAGTTCACGCCTTGAAATTGCTAGAGCCAGCTTGGCAGCCCTGCCCCCGTTAAAGCGCGTCATGGGCCTGGATTTGGGTTCAACCACCATCGGCATTGCCACCGCAGATTACACCATGCAATTTGCAACGCCGCGCATGACCATCGCCCGAACCAAATTTCAGGCTGATGCAAAAGCGCTTTTGCAGTTTGCGGAAAAAGAACATATTGGGCTTATCGTTCTGGGCCTGCCGCTGAACATGGATGATTCCGAAGGCCCCCGCGTGCAAAGCACCAAAGCCTTTGTGAGAAATTTGGAAAAACTCACCCCCATGCCAATCATCTATTGGGATGAACGCTTAAGCAGCTTTGAAGCTGATCAACAGATGATTGCAGCCGGAGTGTCGCCTGCCAAGCGCGCCGAGAACATCGATCAAATGGCCGCCGCCGTAATTTTGCAAGGCCTGCTGGATGAGGCAAGATGAAAAACTATAAATTAAATCGGTTGATCTGCCTTGCCTTATGGATGGCCGTTTTCTGGCTTCCGACACTGAACAAAGCTCAAGCAGGCGAAACATATGTGCAGCTTGTGGCACGGGTTTCCAAAACAGGTGTAACACAACATCTATTTCAACCGACAATTGAGGGGCAATTGTTTGCCCTCGCCAATGCGTATCGCCAAAGCCACGGGCTGGCACCACTGAAGCAAGATGAAACAATGCTTTTTGCCGCGCGTGCCCATGCCATGGATATGCTGCAACACCACTTTTTAGGCCACACCGCCAGCACGGGCCAAGATTTTGACAGCCGCATGCGCGCCTTGCACGGTGGTGCCATGATTCTGCCCACCATGGGTGAAAACGCTGTAATGTGGAAATCAACCCACCTGCCCCGGGATGGCTTGGCCCAAAAACTTTTCCAATCTTGGGTGGGCAGTTCTGAACATCGCCACACTCTGCTGTCGCGAGATTATCTCAAAGTCTCAACCGGCGTGGCCATGAGTGGCAATGAAATTTATGCCGACCAGATATTTGTTGGCCCAGAAGTTTCAACAAACATGTTCAAGGTGCAATAAACTACTTTTAGCAAAGGCCATTGCGCCCACCGCAAACTTAAGCCTAATCCATCTTGCGGGGGCGATTCAGTTGAACGAAAAGGAACATTCATTTTGAAATTTAAAGCGTTTTATCACACGATCGCATTGGCGGGTGCACTTTGCGTTTTTGCAACTTCAGCTGAAGCCAAGGTGTTTTCAATTCCGTCACAAGATGCCATTGCCACCATCAGCATTCCTGATGATTGGAAGCCCAATGAAACCGACAACGGCATTGAGATGAATTCTCCAGATGCGGGCATCTATGTTGACGCAGAACAAGTTCAAGGTGCAGACATTGCCACGGCAGTAACAGAAACTGTGACGCTTTTGACAAAACAAGGCTTGGTGATTGA
>JAYWFC010000071.1:0-5103 GCA_043778995.1 Aestuariivirga sp. | reverse complement strand
CAGACGTGGCCTTCACCGTAAAACCTTGGGGAAGGTTCGTCACGCGGTCGCCATGGCTCATCCAAACCGGATGCCGCTCACCCAGGTTCCACAAACCGTCGAACAAGGCACTGGGGGCTTTAATATCAATTTCTGCCCGGCCAAATTCTGCCGCGTGGCCGCCTTCAACAACACCGCCAAGCTGCACGGCGGTGGTTTGCTGACCATAGCAAATGGCCATAATTGGCAAGCCTGAATCAAACACAATTTGTGGCGCGCGGGGCGAACCATCACGCGTCACCGAATCTGGCCCACCAGAAAGAATAACGGCTTTCGGATGCATCCGAGCAAAGGCTGCTTCAGCTTTTTGAAACGGCACCACCTCGCTGTAAACCCCCATTTCGCGCACGCGGCGCGCGATGAGCTGTGTAACCTGAGAGCCAAAATCGACGATAAGAACCTGATCATGTTGCATGGCCGCGCGATTAAGGGAAATGGCTCGCCTATGCAAGCGTAGGGTTTAGCCCAGCGCCAAATCCCACAACAATTTCATATTCAGCGCGATAATCACAAAAGCAATCAACCACGAAACAGCTGTCAACCAGAATGGGGAAACCATTTGACCCATCTTGGCTTTATTGGCCGTAAACATCACCAGCGGCACAACAGCAAAAGGCAATTGAAATGCCAAAATCACTTGGCTGAAAATGAGCAGAAATCCTGTGCCACTTGCGCCGTAAAAAATTGTCACAGCTGCGGCGGGAACAATGGCAACACCGCGCGTAATCAAGCGTCTGGCCCAAGATGGAATGCGCAAATTGAGAAAGCCTTCCATCACAATTTGGCCGGCCAAGGTTGCTGTAACTGTTGAGTTCAAACCACAGCACAACAAGGCAATTGCAAATAATTTGGGCGCCAAAAGCGAGCCCACTAAGGGGGCCAACATCCGATGGGCATCACCAATTTCGGCCACATCAAAATTGCCAGCTTTGTGAAACGTCGCCGCCGCCAAAATGAGAATTGAAGCATTCACCAGCAGCGCGAAACACAGGGCAAATGTTGAATCGAAAGTGGCAAACCGCAGCGCAGATTTTTTATCTGCTAAAGTGTCACCGTAGTTTCGCGTCTGCACAATGCCCGAATGCAAATAAAGATTATGCGGCATCACCGTGGCACCAATAATGCCCAGCGCCAAATAGAGCATGGCTTTATCATGCAAAATGTCGGTTGTGGGCGCAAAGCCTCGCAACACACCGCCCCAATCTGGGCTGGCCAAAACAATTTGAAACATGAAACAAGCAAAGATGATGCCCAGCAAAGAAATGACAAAAGCTTCAACCCACCTGAAACCCAAACGCTGCAACAGCAAAATGACAAACACATCCAGCGCTGTGATCACCACACCAATTTCAAGCGGAATTCCAAACAGCAGATTAAGCCCAATGGCCGTGCCCACAACTTCGGCCACGTCGGTTGCGATGATGGCAATTTCTGCAAACAACCACAGCACGAATGCCACAGGTTTTGGAAATGCATCGCGGCACGCTTGCGCCAAATCCCTGCCTGATGCGATGGCCAATCTAGCACACAGCGCTTGTAAAATGATCGCCATAATGTTGGATAAAAGTGCAACAAACAAAAGCGCATAGCCAAAGCGCGCACCACCGGCAATCGCCGTGGCCCAGTTGCCGGGATCCATATATCCCACAGACACCAGAAAGCCCGGGCCAACAAATGCCAATGCGCGTTTGAAAATTGAACCATTCTGCAAAACCGGAACAGAGCGAAACACATCCATCAAAGATGCGTCGCCGCGCGCGGTTTTCCAATTCTTATCCATTTCAACCATGTAAAAAGTTTAGCATTGTCTAAACCTTATGCAATAGGCTAAACTCAATTTATGAAAAGAAAAATACCCTCTTCAAAGTTGCGCTCGGCAGCATTCAGCCGCACAAGGGCTGATCATCAAGCCGAATTGAGCCACGACTATGTGGAATTAATCGCCGAATTGATTGATGAAAAAGGTGAAGCACGCGGAACCGATATTGCCATGCGGCTGGGTGTAGCCAATGCCACCGTGGCCAAAACCATGAAGCGCTTGTCAGACCAAGGTTTGGTGGAACAAGAACCTTATCGCGCAATTTTCCTGACTGGCGAGGGTTGGAAAATGGCTGAAGACGGCAAGCGCAAACACCAGATTGTGGAAAGCTTTCTTCTGGCCTTGGGCGTTTCGGCAGAAACGGCCCAAGTGGATTCAGAAGGCATTGAACATCATGTCAGCGCTGAAACGCTCAGAGCCATGGCGCGATTTATGGTGCGGCGTTAGCCTCTAAAACCCATCGCCAACACAAACAATTCGGCTGAATCGTCACGGCTGGCCATGGGCTTCACATGGCGCACTGATGTGAAATCTTTTTTCATGGACGTGAGCAACTGCCCTTCCGTGCCACCGCGCAAAACCTTGGCCAAGTAAGTTCCGCCAGGCTTTAAAATTGTGCGCGCAAAGTCATAACCCATTTCAACCAGTGCGATAATGTTGATGTGATCAGTTTGCCGGTGGCCAGTGGCATGGGCCGCCATGTCTGATAAAACAACATCGGCTTTTTCCCCGCCCAAGGCGTCCATCAAAACGAGCGGCGCGTCTTCATCATAAAAATCTTTTTTGAAAAATGTGACGGATGGAATGGGGTCCATACTGTGCATATCAATGGCCACAACAACGCCCTTGCCATCTTCGGCCTTCACACGCTTGGCCGAAACTTGGGACCAACCGCCTGGTGCCGCGCCCAAATCAACAACTCTTCCGCCAACTTTCAAGAATTTATATTTGTCATCAATCTCGATCAGCTTGAATGCTGCGCGCGAGCGATAGCCCTGTTTCTTGGCCTCAAAAACATAAGGGTCATTCAGCTGGCGCTCAAGCCAGATTTTTTGCGCAACGGTGCGGCCCTTGCCCGTTTTAACCCGCACTTTCAGACGCGAACCTTCGGGCTTGCTGCCCTGCCCCGGTCTGCTCATGGCCACATGCTTTTCATTGATTGCCCCAAACGCCGTCTGCCTGCATCATTTGAATTAAAATCCCTTCGCGCAAACCCCTGTCTGCCACACGAATGCGCGGGCTTGGGAATGCCAGTCTAATTTCTTCTAAAATCGCACAGCCTGCCAAAACCAGATCAGCGCGCTCTTTGCCAATACACCCATTTTGCACACGCTCATCATAATTCATGCGCAAAAGCCTTTGCGTCACTGCCCCAGCACCTTCGTTTGTAAGCCAGCTTCCATCAACCTTAGAGCGATCATAAAAACGCAGGCCAAGATGCACCCCAGCGATTGTGGTGACAGTGCCAGATGTGCCCAGCAAATGATCGGGCGTAGGCGAAGGCCCAGCAAAGCTTGAAACCTCGCTTACGAATGGAGCCAGCAATCGGCGCACTTCGGCACACATGGCGGCAAATGTTTCAGGCGTTACATCACGCCCGCCGTTGAAGCGCTCAGAAAGTGTTACAACACCCACCGCCAGCGAAACCCAAGCCTTCATCTGATAGCCAGATGCGCAAGACTGCATCCACATCACTTCGGTGGAACCGCCACCAATATCAAAAATAACGGCCGATTGCGCGTCAACTTCAATCAAGGGTGAAGCGCCAGAAGCAGCCAAACTTGCTTCGGTCTTACGATCGATAATTTCAAGCTCAAGCCCCACATCTTCGGCCACGCGGGCGATAAATTCAGGCCCGTTGGTGGCCAAACGACATGCTTCAGTGGCAATCAAACGCCGTGGCCCGACACCATGCCATTTTAATTTGTTCGAACACACGCGAAGCGCTTCCACGGTGCGTTCCATCGCCTGTTCCAGAAGCGCGCCTGAATGGCCAAGCCCTTCGCCAAGCCTTACAATGCGCGAAAATGCATCCACCACAGCAAGCCCATTGCGCGTTGGCCTCGCAATTAACAGCCGACAATTATTTGTGCCTAAATCCAGCGCACCGTAAGAACCAGGCAAACCCACCCCAGATTTTTCTCGGGGTCGATCTGCCGATCCTTTGTCAGCGCGCCGCTTGCGAGGGGGGCCTCGCTTTGCAGAGCCGTTCACTTCAAAACTTTCCGAATGATGGGGCAAAAATACCGCCAAACTCATTCCCAAAAACATCACGTTAATACCACCTTAACGCGATACATGGCGCAGGTAAACATTTTCGTTCGCCCGAGTTTAACGGGCAATGTTAACTCAGAATTCAGGTTCTGCTCCCTAAACCTTAATTTTAGGGCACGGGGTGAAATGCGCACATACGGCAAATCATGGTTCCGCGAAGGATCGTTGATTTCAGAGTTTGGTGAAAATTTCGGCCAAGGCGTGGGCATGCAAAAGCAAGCCATGGCGCTGGATGCCGCACGCGTTGACGCCGAATTAGCGTCCAAAGCCAAATCAGAATTCATCGCCAACATGAGCCATGAGTTGCGCACGCCGTTGAATGCCATCATTGGTTTTTCCGATATGCTTGCCCACCGCACTGTTCAAAACCCCGATAAAGTTGTTCAGTATGCGGAATATATCCAACAGGCAGCCGAACACTTGCTGGCTCTGATCAACGGCATTCTGGATGTTTCAAAAATTCAGGCCGGGCAATTGGGTGTGGATATTGAACCCGTAGACTTGGCCACAGTGTTGCAGCCCTGCCTGTTGATTACAGATGCCAAGGCCAAAGAAAAAAACATTGCCATTGAATATCATATTGATCCCAAGTTGCCATTGCTTGCTGCAGACCCCCTGCGCATGAAGCAGATTATGATCAACCTACTCAGCAATGCCGTAAAATTCACGCCAGATTGGGGCCGCGTGCGCGTTGAGGCCATTGTCAAAGAACCCAGATTTGTAACCATCAGCGTCACAGACACAGGCCCCGGCATGAGTGCTGAAGAAATTGCCATTGCGCTGCGCCCCTTTGGCCAAGTGGAAGCCGGGTTTAACAAACGCCATGAAGGAACGGGCCTTGGCCTGCCAATTGCCAGCGCATTGGCGCAACTTCACAAAGGCGATTTGAAGGTTACATCATCAAAGGGAAAAGGCACCTGTGTCACCGTGCTTATCCCTCTTGCAGCGCAAGAAAATCAAACTTTTACAAC